>VBKF01000173.1 GCA_005888095.1 Deltaproteobacteria bacterium
TGTCCCCGGGCCTCCGCAGCAGCGCCCACTTGTCCACAGCTGACGAGAACCACCACGTCACTCCGCCCCTCCGAACCGCTTCGCTCCCCGACACGGCGCTCCGCACCGGACCAGGATCGAGGGCACACCTCCAGCAGCGAGGTGGTGATGTCCGCGAGGAACTGTGCGGGAGACCGTGGCAACGAGGCGCAACGGTTTTGCTGACGAGCTGCGTCATACAACGAGCGCGGAGTCGCTGTCAAGAAAAAAAAGACGTGACCGGCAAAATCTTTTGCCTAGGTTCAAGCGGCCCGCGGAATTTTCGGGCGCGGCACCACCCGCAGGGTGATCGAGGGCGTGCGCGCATCCACGACGAGCCGCACGAGGACGCCGCAGGCGAGCGCCGCGACCGCGATGACGTCGAGCAGCGGCGTCCCCGCAACGGCGACCGTCGCGTCGCCCGATGGCACGGCCGCGAAAAGCACGGTGCTTAGCGCGGTGAACGTTGGAGCGAACATCGCAATCTCCCTTCGCCGCGTGAGAGTTGAGACAGAGTAATGATTCCGATGACTGTCTATAAGCGCAGGCCATGGCTGCGGCGCCCGCGGGCGGTCGTCCTTGTAAAGCACGGCTCGGAGTGCCACGCTGAAGCATGGTGAAACGGCTGCGGGTGGCGGTGGTGTACGGGGGACGCTCGGGCGAGCACGAGGTGTCGCTCCGTTCGGCGGCGGCGATCATCGCGAACCTCGATCCCGAGCGCTACGAGGTGGTGCCGGTGGCGATCGGCAAGGAGGGACGCTGGCACACCGGGCCCGAGAGCCTCGAGGTGCTCGAGCGGGCGCAGCGCGACCTCGCACCCATCCCGTCACACGGTCTCGAGGTCACGCTCCCGCCCGACCCCACGCGGCGCGGACTCGTGCCCTTGGCAGGCGGGCCGCCCATTCCGCTGGACGTCGTCTTTCCGGTGCTGCACGGCACCTACGGCGAGGACGGCACGATCCAGGGCCTCCTCGAGCTCGCGGGGCTCCCCTACGTGGGCGCCGGCGTCCTCGCGTCCGCCATCGGCATGGACAAGGCGATCATGAAGTCGGTCTTCCGCGACGCCGGCATCGCCGTCTGCCAATGGCTCGTGACCCGTGTCGGTGCCGAGCCGGCGGCTGCGCTCGCCCGGCGCGTCGACGGCGAATTCGGCTTCCCGTGCTTCGTCAAGCCCGCCAACCTGGGCTCCTCGGTCGGCATCAGCAAGGTGAAGCAGCCGGGCGGCCTCGCCGCCGCCCTGGCCGAGGCCGGCACCTACGACCCCAAGGTGGTGATCGAGGAGGCGATCACGGGGCGGGAGTTCGAGTGCGCCGTGCTCGGCAACGACGAGGCCGAGGCCTCGGTGGTAGGCGAGCTCGTGCCCTCGCGCGAGTTCTACGACTACGCCGACAAGTACGTCGAGCAGGGCGCCCGCGTGATGATCCCGGCGCCGCTGCCGGACACCACCGCCGCCGCGATGCGCGCGCTCGCGCTGCGCGCCTTCCGGGCCATCGACTGCACCGGGCTGGCACGCGTCGACTTCTTCCTCGAGCGCGGGACCGACCGCATCCTCGTGAACGAGATCAACACGATGCCCGGGTTCACCGCGATCAGCATGTACCCGAAGCTCTGGGAGGCGAGCGGGCTGTCCTTCGCGGCGCTGCTCGACCGCTTGATCGCCCTCGCGCGCGAGCGGCACGCCGTGCGCGACCGCCGGCAGCTTTCTTTCACGCCGCCCGCGGCGTCGCCGGCCCCCAGGCAGGCGCGGCGCTAGATTAGCTACGGGCGCTCGCTCGCGACGAGGGTGACGTGCCGGCCGGGCGCGCGCCCCCGGTCCTGGGCTTTTCCCGATTGACGCTCGGGTTTCTCCCAATTGACGCTCGATGACCGGCGGGCGGAAGGTCGGCCGACCTCGCCGTTGCAGCGGCGAGTGCTGTGCCAGAGCGCACAGATCGGAGCGAAACCGGAGATGCCGCGATGCATTTGCTGAAGAAGTCCCGCGTCCCGAAGCTCTGGCAGACGGCGAGCCGAAACCGGCAGGAGATCGTCAAGGCGGGGTTGAACCGGCGCGAGCTGTTCAAGATGGGGCTGCTCACCAGCAGCGGCTACCTGGCGGCGAAGAGCGGCCTCAGCGCCTGGGCGAGCGGGGGATGCGACGCGGGCGAGTGCCAGCTCGGCTGCAGCCCGGCCACCACTCCCTTCATCGACCCCTTGCGCATCCCGCCCATCCTGCCGTCGCGCCCCGTGACGGACCTCAACCCCGCGCCGCAGGAATGCCCGAACAACTCCATCAACCCGGCGACCGGTCTCCCCTTCGAGGGCCGCGGCCAGTACAACGGCGTCCTGCGCCCGGGAACGGACTGCTTCCAGTTCTTCAAACGGTTCCCGCCGGAGGACTTCTTCATCACCCGGATGAGGGAGAATAAGCGCTTCCGCATCACGTCCGACCCGCACATCCCCGACCAGACGATCTGGGGCTTCAACCTGGGCGGCAACGACCCGGCGATCACCCCCGGCCCGACGATCGTCGACCAGTACGACGGCGCGAGGGTGGTTCGGCGCTTCAACGAATTGCCGCCCCAGGCGCAGAACGGCGGCTTCGGAGTGCCTGAGACCTCGACGCACTTCCACAACTTCCACGACGCCCCCGAAAGCGACGGGAGCCCCTGCCGCTTCTTCTTCCGGGGCCAGTACTTCGACTACCACCGCACCATGCAGACGCCAGGGTTCGACGACCCAAATACCGACCCGGCCGAGCGTCTTCTCGAGTCCCAGAGCTCGCTCTGGTACCACGACCACCGCGTCGGGCACACGGCGGAGAACGTCTACAAGGGGCTGCTCGGCTTCGAGCTGCTCTTCAACCAATTCGACACGGGCAACGAGAATACCGGCTTCCGGCTCCCGAGCTTCCCGCAGTTCGACATCCCGCTCGCCCTCACCGACAAGCTGATCGACCCCGGGACGGGCAAGATCTGCTTCGACCTCTTCGGGTTCGACGGCCTGGTCGGCGACAAGCTCCTGGTCAACGGGGTCCTCCAGCCGTTCCTCGAGGTGCAGAAGCGCCGCTACCGCTTCCGGATCCTGGACGGCGGGCCGTCGCGCTTCTACGAGCTGTTCCTCACGAATCCGGACAACCCGAAGCAGTCGATTCCGTACTTCGCCATCGCCAACGACGGCAATCTCCTGCCGCGACCGGTACGCTTCCCCACGTCATCGGGCAGCGGGGCCCGCATCGGTGTTGCGGAACGCGTAGACATCATCATCGACTTCAAGGCGCTCGCGCGCGACCTCGGCGTCAAGCGCCTGTGGCTGGAGAATCGCCTCGAGCAGGTCAACGGGCGGGGCCCGACGGGCAAGATCCTGCCCGCCGGCCGGCGCGAGAACGTCCTCGTGGAGTTCCGGCTCGCGGGCAACGCCGTGCGCGACAACAGCGTGGACCCCGCCGACCCGAACGTGCGGTTCTACGCCCTGCCCCCCCGGCCGACGCCCCGGATCACGCGCCGGTTCCGCTTCGAGCGGGGCAACGGCCAGTGGCAGGTCAACGGGCGCTTCATGGATTGCGACGAGATCCGCTTCACGGTGAACCGGAACTCGGCGGAGCGGTGGATCCTGCAGAACAACTCCGGGGGCTGGCAGCACCCGATCCACATTCATCTGGAGGAGTTCCAGATCGTGCGACGCAACGGGCAGCTGATCCAGCCGGGGGACGTCGAATTCTCCCGGAAGGACGTCGTGAGGTTGCAGTTCAACGAGCAGATCGAGCTGCTGATGCGGTTCCGGGACTTCCGGGGCGATTATCCCATGCACTGCCACAATACGATTCACGAGGACCACGCCATGATGCTGCTGTGGGCGGTGCAGGATGACGCGAACGACAACAACACCCGACCGTAGACTCGGAGGAGAGCGACCGATGACAGCAATGACGAGGCGGACCTGGCTGGCGGTGCTGGGCCTGCTCCCCGCGGCGGGATTGGTGTCGTGGGCCGAGGGCAGCGACAAGAACCGGAAGAAGGAAACGCACACCTGGGAGGACATCCCGCCGCGGGAGCTGATCCGGCGGCGACACCTTCCCGACGTCGCGCTGGTCACGCACCAGGGCAAGACCGTTCGCTTCTACGAGGACCTGGTCAAGGACAAGAAGGTGGTGATCAACTTCGTGTACACGCGGTGTCAGGGGGTCTGCGTGCCGGTGACCGCCAACCTGGTGCGGGTGCAGAAGCTGCTCGGCGACCGGGTCGGCCGCGACATCTTCTTCTACTCGATCACGCTGAAGCCCGAGGAAGATACCCCCGAGGCGCTCGAGAAGTACGCGGCGCTGCACGGCGTGGGGCCGGGCTGGCTGTTCCTCACCGGCAAGCCCGAGGACATCGAGCTCCTGCGCAAGAAGCTGGGCTTCACGTATGCCAATCCCGTCGAGGATGCGGACAAGTCGAACCACGTCGGGATGATCCGAACGGGGAACGAGCCCTATCTCCGGTGGGCAGCCTGCCCCGGCCTGGCCCATCCGGCCTGGATCGCGAAGGATATCCTGCTGGAGATGGATGGTCCGACGCGGCCGGCCGCGACGGCGAGCGCCAGCTAGCCTTCGGGGAGCCCGACGACGATCGGCCGGTAGCCGGTGAGCCTGAGGCGGCCGGCGAGTCGCCGCGCCCGGCCTTCGCTCGAGAACGAGCCGAGGCGGAGCGTGCGGCCGGTAAGCATCGCCGTGTAGCCGCGCCGGGCCAGCCGCGCGCGCACTGCCCGAGCCGACCGGCGGGTCGGGTAGGGGCCGAGCTGGACGGCGAAACGCGACACCGCCCGCGCCTCCGCCGCATCGTCGTCCTCCTCGGGCGCAGCGCGCCGCGCGAGGACGCTCGGCATCGGCAGCATGCCGGCCATGACGACGCTCGGCCGCTCGGCGGCCGCCCCGAAGCCGTACGCGAACAGACGCCTGGCGTCGCCCCAGAGGTCGCTCGCGCCGAGCAGCGCGATGATGATCTCGCGGCCGTCGTGGGTCGCAGCCCCGACGAAGCAGCGCCGCGCGGGCCTCGTATAGCCCGTCTTGCCGATCACCGGGTACGAGTAGCCCGTGAGCAGCCGGTTGTGCGAATGGAGCGACACGAGGTGGATGCCCGTGCCCTCGAGCGGGACCTCGACACGTCGCGTCTCGAGCATCTCGCGGAAGAGCGGCAGGCGCATCCCGTAGCGGAAGATCAGGGCGAGGTCCCGGGCGCTCGCGACGTGACCCGAGGCGGTGAGGCCGTGCGGGTTGGCGAAGTGCGTGTGCGTGGCGCCGATCGCGCGCGCCTTCTCGTTCATGCGCGCCGCGAACGCCGCCTGTGATCCAGCGAGGCCCTCGGCCACCACTTCGGCCGCGTCGTTGGCGGAGTTGAGCAGCACGGCATAGACCAGGTCGCGGAGCTGCATCCGCTGTCCCGGCCGCAGGTTGATCTTCGACGGGGCGGTCTCCGCCGCGAACTCGCTCACCGCGAACCGCTCGTCGAGCCGGCCGCTCTCGAGCGCGAGGATCGCGGTCAGGATCTTCGTCGTGCTGGCGGGGGGCAGCGGGTCGTCGGGGTTCCGGGCCCAGATGGTCTCGCCGCTCGCGGCGTCCATCACGAGCGCGGCACGCGCCGTGAGCCGCGGCGCCGCGCCAGCCTGCCCCGCGGCGAACACAAGGCCAGCGAGCGCGACCAGCGCGGCCACCCCGCCGGGTGCCCGCCCACTGCCGATCGCCTGGTGCAGCCGCCGCATCCGGCGATTATCCATGCCGGACCGGGTGCGCTCAACCCGCGCACGCCGCATGGCGTTGTGTACAGAATTGTTCACCCTTCGCGGTTGACACGATCGATCAGCTGCCGCAAGCGGCCGAAGTGCGTGCGGTTGAAGTGGAGCACGAGACGGGGGAGGTCGCGGATCTCGGGCTCGTCCTCCGCCGAAAGTGCGCCCGCGGTCTGCTCGATCTTGCCGCTCACGAGGATGTCGGCGAAGTCGCCCGAGAGGTCCGCGACCAGGCTCTCGGCGATCGGCCGGTTCAGGCGTATGACGAAGCGCCGGCCGACGGTGCGCGAGGAATGATAGAGCCGGTAGAAGCGGGTGATCTCGTCCACCGCCTCGTCGATCGAGCAGGTCACCTTGAAGAGCGACATGTCCTCGTCGGAGATGAGCTGGGGACGGAGGAGGTGATCCTCGACGTAGCGCTTCCAGGTCTTCCAGTAGGTCCCGCGCGGGGCATCGAGGAAGACGATGGGCATCGGGCTCGTCTTCCCGGTCTGCACGAGCGTCAGGCACTCGTACGCCTCGTCGTGGGTGCCGAAGCCGCCGGGAAAGAGGACCACGGCGTTCGCCTCCTTGATGAAGATCAGCTTGCGGGTGAAGAAGTACCGGAACGTCAGCAGCTTCGCGTCCTTGGCGATGAACTCGTTCGGCTCCTGCTCGAAGGGCAGCCGGATGTTGACGCCGAAGCTGCGCTCGCGCCCGGCGCCCTCCTGGCAGGCGCGCATGATGCCGGGGCCGGCGCCGGTGATCACCATGTAGCCCTCGGCCGCGATGCGCCGCGCGAACTCGCGGGCGGCCCGGGCGGCCGGCGCGGTGGGCGAGATGCGCGCCGAGCCGAACACGCTCACCTTGCGAACGCCGCGGTAGGGCGCGAACACCTTGAACGCGTAGCGCAGCTCGCGCAGCGAGGCGTTCAAGATCTTGACGTCACCGAGGCTCGTGCCGTCGCGCAGCAGCTTGAGCGAGCTCTCGATCATCTCGCCGACCAGCCGGTCCTCCCGCCGGGCGGGATCCAGCCGGGGCAGCAGCTCGGAAACCAGGTTGCCGCGACGACGGTCGCGAGCGGTTCGGGGTGGAACGTACATCGAGGTCGCCGTCTCCTTCTCGGCCACGTATTGTGACGGCAAACCGTGCGTGATGCGAGCTTGCCGCGCGCGCGCGGGCTCCGCTATCCTCCGCAAATGCCCGGGCCGCGTGACGTCCTGCGCACCATCCGGGACGAGCTGCAGCAGGTCTTCCTCGAGCGGACCGAGCTCATCGACGGGGCGCTCGTCGCCCTTGTCGCGGCGCAGCATGTGCTCGTGATCGGCCCGCCGGGCACGGCCAAGTCGATGCTCGCCGACGAGATCTGCCGCCGGATCGCCGGGGCCCAGTACTTCCAGTGGCTGCTTACCCGCTTCACCACGCCGGAGGAGCTGTTCGGGGCGGTCAGCCTGAAGGCGCTCGAGCAGGACGACTACCGGCGGCTCACGACGCACAAGCTGCCGGAGGCGCACATCGCCTTCCTCGACGAGGTCTTCAAGGCGAGCTCGTCGATCCTGAACACGATCCTCACGCTGATCAACGAGCGCCGCTTCCACAACGGGCGCGAGGTGGTCAACGTCCCGCTGCTCACGCTGTTCGCCGCCTCGAACGAGCTGCCCGAGGACGACGAGCTCCTGGCCCTCCACGACCGCTTCCTGCTCCGCTTCGTCGTCGACTACGTGAGCGAGGACTTCCGCTTCCTGAAGCTGCTCCAGGCCCGGCCGCCGGCCACGCGCACGACGCTCTCGCTCGCGGAGCTCCAGGTGACGCGCGCCGAGGCGGAGGCGCTCGCCGTGCCTGCCTCGGTGCTGCGCGCCATCACCGACATCCGGCGCGAGCTCGGGCGGAAGAACATCGTCGCCTCGGACCGGCGCTACGCCCAGGCGGTTGGCGTGCTCCGCGCCCGCGCCTACCTGGCCGGGCGCGACTACGTGTCCGACGAGGACCTCCCCTTCCTCGAGCACGTGCTGTGGCGCGACCCGGCTGAGCGCCCGCAGGTGCGCGACACGATCCGCGAGCTGCTGTGCGGCTACGAGGACGAGGTGCGCATCCTCCTCTTCCAGTCGCGCGAGCTGCGCGACTATGCGCTCCGCGAGTGGGACTCGAGCGAGCTGCGCACGCGCGCCGCGGTCGAGGCGCACACCAAGATCCGGAACATCCTCGGCAAGGTCGACGCCATCCTGGCGCAGGCGCGCAGCGGGGGCCGCCCGGTGGAGCGGGTGGAGGCACTCAAGCACGAGATCCTGCAGATCCAGCAGGAGATGCTGGGGCGGCTCTGATGCCCTCCCGTCGCCGCGCGAAGCCCTCCCCGCCGCGGACGGTGCTCATCCCGCGGCGCGAGCACTGCTGGGTGGAGAGCGACGCCTATGACCGGAGCGCCTTCGCGGCGCTGGTCGCGGACGCGCCGTCGCTGGCGACCCTCGTCGACGCCGGCGGGCGCCTCGTCCCGCACTTCGACGCGCTCCTGGAGGACGTCTTCTGCCTGCTCTTCAAGCTCGAGCCCCGGTGGCGGGGGGTGGACGAGGTGGCGCGCGCGAGCGCGCTCAACCGCACGCTCCTCGAGGCCTTCCGCGACCACCCGCTCCTCGAGCACCTGCGCGAGCGCACGCAGCTCGACGAGAGCCAATCGGGTCTCGGGACGCTGCTCATCGGCGAGCAGGTGCTCGCGCTGCTCCGCGAAGAACGTCTCCTGCCGCGCGGTGACCTGCTCGATCTCTTCGAGCTCGAGCGCCAGGAGGAGGAGGTGCACGGCCGTGCCGCCGACCTCGAGAGCCTGGACCGGCTGGTGAAGGAGGGCGGCGCCGAGAAGGCGGCCGAGGCGCGCGAGGAGGTCGAGCACGCGGCCGAGGTGGCGGCGGCGCGGCTCCGGCAGAAGGCGCAGAACATGGCCCAGCGGCTCGGCGAGATGCCGCTACGCGCCCGTGCCGCGCTGCCCGCCGCGGCCGCCGGCGTCGCCCGCCAGCTCGCGGAGGCGAGCCAGGAGTCGCGCAGCTGGGGCACGGGGCTCGGCGGCGGCGGCCGCACCTCGCCCGGACGGCAGATCGAGCTCGGCCGGCGGCTCGCGACGAACCCGAAGCTCCGGAAGCTCGCCGCGGTGGTCGGCCGGATGCGCCAGCAGGCGCTCGCGCTGCGCAAGCGGCCGTTCGAGCGCCTGAGCGAGGAGGTCTTCGACGTGCAGCTCGGCCGCGACCTCGAGCGGCTCCTGCCGCCCGAGCTCCTCGCCCTCGGCCACCCGCTCCTCCGCCGCGACTTCGCCCGCCGGCTGGTCGAGGGCCGCCTCCTCTCCTATTCCCTGCGCGGCGTCGACGAGCGCGGGCGGGGGCCGATGATCGTCTGCCTCGACGGGTCGGGGTCGATGGAGGGCGAGAAGGAGATCTGGTCGAAGGCCGTCGCCCTGACGCTCCTCGAGATCGCCCGGCGCCAGCGCCGGCTCTTCCGCTTCATCTGCTTCTCGTCCGCCGACACGCCGCTCTTCACCCTCGACCTGAACCCGCGCGAGCGGCACGAGGTGCAGGAGGACCGCGCCCTCGACGTCGCCGAGTACTTCCCCGGCGGCGGCACGGACTTCGAGACGCCGCTCACCGCCGCGCTCGGCTGCCTCGGCGCCGCGCGCTACCGGCGCGGCGACATCGTGCTCATCACCGACGGCGAGTGCCGCGTCTCGCCCGGGTGGGCAGCGCACTTCCTGGCCGAGAAGAAGCGCCTCCAGTTCTCGCTCTTCTCCGTGCTGATCGACGTCGGCCCGAGCTCGTTCGACACGCTGCGCGAGCTCTCCGACCGCGTCACCAGCGTGTCCCGGCTCACCGACGACGCCGCGGCCGACGTCTTCGTCCGCCTCTGATGGCGGGCGCGCTCGCCGGTCTCCGCGTCCTCGACCTCGCCGACCAGAAGGGCGCGCTCGCGGGCAAGCTGCTGGCCGACCTCGGCGCTGACGTCGTGCTCGTCGAGCCGCCGGGCGGCGGCTCGCCGCTGCGGACGATCCCGCCGTTCTGGCAGGGGCTCCCGCACCCCGAGCGGAGCCTCTTCTTCTGGTTCTACAACACGAGCAAGCGCGGCATCACGCTCGACGTCGCGCGGCCGGCCGGCGCCGCCCTGCTGCGCCGCCTCGCCGCCGATGCGGACGTGCTCATCGAGAGCGAGCCGCCCGGCCGGCTGGCCACCCTCGGCTGCGGGCCGGAGGCGCTCCGCGCCGCGAACCCGCGGCTCGTCGTCGCGTCGATCACGCCCTTCGGCCAGCGTGGTCCCTACTGCAACTGGCGCGCCTCGGACACCGTCGCCGAGGCGATGGGCGGCATGCTCTTCGTGAACGGCCACCAAGCCGGCCCGCCGCTCCGCGCCTTCGGCCTGCAGGCCTATCACCAGGCCGGCATCTTCGCGGCCGTCGGTGTCCTCGGCGCGCTCTTCGCCCGCGAGCGGACCGGTCGCGGACAGGACGTCGACGTGAGCCTCCAGGCCGCGGTGGCGGGCGCCCTCGAGCACGTCCCCGGCCTCTGGCACCAGGCGGGGACGGTCGCGGCCCGCCAGGGGACGCTCCACTGGACGCGTTTCTTCCGCGTCGGCCGCTGCCGCGACGGCTGGGTCATGCACTGCACCGTCGGCGACTGGACGTCGCTCGTCGAGTGGGTGAAGGCCGACGGCATGGCGGCCGACCTCGGCGACCCCGCATGGGAAGATGTCCGTCACCGGGCCGCGGGCGCCGAGCACCTCTTCGACGTGCTCGACGCCTGGGCCGCGCGCTACACGGTCGACGAGCTGGTCGAGGGGGCGCAGCTCCGCCGCATCCCGTACGCCGCCGTGCGGCCGCCGGAAGGGCTGCTCCGCGATCCTCACCTGGCCGAGCGCGGCTTCTTCGTGCCGATCGAGCACCCGGAGCTGCCCGCGACCGTCCCGTATCCCGGTGCACCGTTTCGCCTGGCCGACGCGCCGTGGCGGATCACGCGTCGGCCGCCGCTCGTCGGCGAGCACAACGACGAGGTCTACCGCGGACTCGGCGTCGACCTCCCGACGCTCCGCGAGCAGGGGATCGTCTGATGCGCCCGCTCGACGGCGTCCGGGTGCTCGACTTCACCTGGGTGGTGGCCGGCCCGGTCGCGACCCGCATCCTCGCCGATCTCGGCGCCGACGTGATCAAGGTGGAACGGCGCGGCGCGGCCGACTTCGGCGACCGGCGCGGCGGCCTCTCCGGCACGCTCATGCGCGGCAAGCGGAGCGTCGTGCTCGACCTGAACCGCCCCCGCGGCCTCGCTCTCGCCCGGCGGCTCGCGGCCGTCTCGGACGTGGTCATCGACAACTTCAGCGCGCGGGTCATGTCGAACCTCGGGCTCGACTACGAGGAGCTGCGCAGCCTGCGGCCGGACGTCATTTGCGTGCGCATGACGGGCTTCGGGCTCGACGGCCCGTATCGCGACCACGTGAGCTACGGCCCGACGCTCCAGGCGCTCACCGGCTACACGCTGCTCATGGCCGAGCCGGGCGCGCCGCCGGCCGGCTTCGGCTACTCGTACTCCGACCTCGCGGGCGGGAACCTCGGCGCGCTCGCCGTCCTGGCCGCCCTCTGGCACCGGCGCCGGACCGGGTGCGGCCAGCTCGTCGACCTCTCGCAGCTCGAGGCGGTGGCGAGCCTGGTCGGGCCGACGCTCCTCGCCCGCGCGCTCGACGGTTGCGCCTCGACGCCCACGGGCAATGCCTCGCAGGAGGAGCCGGGCGCGCCGCACGGCGTCTACCCGTGCGCGGGCGAGGATCGCTGGCTCGCGATCAGCGTGTTCTCCGACGAGGACTGGGCCCGCTTCGCCCGCGCGCTCGGCGACCCGGAGTGGACTGGGCGCTTCGTCAGCCGCGCGGCACGGCTCGAGCACGCGGCCGAGCTCGACCGTCTGGTCGCGGCGTGGAGCCGGACGCAGGTGGCGGAGGAGGCGATGGCGCTCCTCCAAACGGCCGGCGTGGCGGCGGGCGTGGTCGCCAACGCCGAGGACCTCTGCGCCCGCGACCCGCAGCTCGCCGCCCGCGGGCACTTCGTCGAGGTGCCGACGCCGGAGGGCCGCACGGTGCGGATCGACGGGCCGCCGTTCGTGCTCTCCGACACGCCGGCGCGGATCGGCGGGCCGGGGCCGCTGCTCGGCGAGCACACGGGAGAGGTCCTCCGGGAGCTGCTCGGCTGCGGCGAAGAGGAGCTCCGCGCGCTGCGTGAGGAAGGGGTGATCGGATGACACGTCTCGCTCTCGTCACCGGAGGGTCCCGCGGCATCGGCCGCGCGATCGTGGAGCGCCTGGCACGCGACGGCGCCGACGTCGCGTTCATCTACCGGCGCGACGCGGCGGCGGCCGCGGAGGTCGAAGCCAACGTGCGCGCCCTCGGCCGGCGCTGCCTGGCCCTCCAGGCCGACCTCGGCGAGCCGGCGGCGCTGGCGGCGGCCCTCGACCGCCTCGAGGCCGAGACCGATCACGTCGACGTCCTGGTCGCCAACGCCGCGGCGACGGCCTTCAAGCCGCTCCTCGAGGTGAAGCCCCATCACGTCGAGAAGACCTATGCGATCACCGTCGGCGCCTTTCTCCAGATGGTCCAGCGCATCGCGCCGCGCATGCCGGGCGGCGGGCGGATCGTGACGATCTCCGGCATGGACACGCACCGCTACGTCGCCGGGCACGGCGTCCTCGCCTCGGCCAAGGCGGCGCTCGAGGCCCTGACGCGCTACCTCGCGGTCGAGCTCGGGCCGCGCGGGATCACCGTCAATGCCGTGAACCCCGGCTACGTGGATACGGACTCCGTCACGCTCTACTTCGGCGACGAGACGAGCCGGCAGGCGTTCTTCGAGGAGGTGGAGGGCACGACGCCGCTGCGTGCCGTCGGCGAGCCGGCCGAGGTCGCGGCGCTGGTGGCGTTTCTCTGCTCGCCCGAGGCGAGCTGGATGCAGGGGCAGGTGCTCTACCTGGACGGCGGCATCTTCCTGCATGCGCCGGGCCACAGCGTGCGCTGGTGGCGGCGCACGGGGCGGCTCCCGTAGACTTGCACGCCGCACCCCAGGCGTTTAAGTGGACGCCGATGGGCAACCGCAGCCGCGCCGTCATCTCGGTCATCGGGCGCGACCAGAAGGGCGTGGTCGCCCGCGTCTCCACCTACCTCGCCTCCTCGAACGTCAACATCGAGGACATCGAGCAGCGCGTGATGGAGGGCCTCTTCATCATGACGATGCTCGTCGACCTGTCCGACCTCCAGACCACGCTCGACGAGCTCGTCCTCGGGCTCCGCCGGATCGGCGAGGAGATCACCATGGAGGTGACGGTCCGCCTGGCCGGCGGGCCGCCCGAGCGCAAGCGCGTGGCCGCGCTCGTCACCCGCGAGCCGCACTGCCTCGAGCAGCTGATCCGCGAGCGCGAGGCCGGGAGTCTGAACGGCGACCTCGTCGTCGTCCTCTCGAATCATCCCGACCTCGAGCCGCTCGCACGGCAGCACGGCATCCCGTTCGCATGGAGCGCGTCAACTGACAAGACGGCGCACGAGGACTTCCTGCTCGCGCGTTTCGCCGAGTACCGGCCCGACCTCGTGGTCCTCGCCCGCTACATGCAGATCCTGTCGCAGCGGGTGATCGACCGCTACCCCTTCCGCATCATCAACATCCACCCCTCGCTGCTGCCGTACCACCCGGGCTCGAACGCCTACAAGCAGGCGTGGGAGGAGGGCGTGCGCGTCTCGGGTTGCACGGCGCACTTCGTGACCGAGCAGCTCGACGCGGGCCCCGTCATCCTCCAGGACGTCTTCCACATCCGCGTCGGCGAGGACACGCTGGAGGACGTGAAGGGGCGCGGCCGTGCGCTCGAGGCCAAGGTCCTCGCGCACGCGGTGGAGCTCTTCCTGAACGACCAGCTGGTGGTGAAGGACCGGAAGGTCATCTTCCGCCCGGGGCGCTTCCCGGGCGTGGCGGCGGGCACGTCGTGAGCGCCGGCTTCACGGTATGGGTCACGGGGCCTGATGAGGTTCCGCTCATGGACGTCGCCGACGCGATCGCCGCCCGGCTCGGGGTCCGGCGCGTCCCGACCGAGACGCTCGACGGCCGCACGCCGGGCATCGAGGCGCTGCGGGGCGACGGCGTCGCCGGCCGCGTCGCCTTCGTCGCCTCCACGCTGGCGCGCCACGGCGTCGCCACGGTCGTCGCCGTGCCGGCCGACCGCCGCGCCGACCGTGAGCATGCACGGACGCTCCTCGAGCGCATGATCGAGGTGTACGTGCGCTCCGCGGGCGGCGTCCCGCGCCCGGGCTACGAGCCGCCCGAGCGGCCCGAGGTCGAGATCGTGGCGCCCGAGCCCGGGGGTGTGGACCGGACGCTGCGCACGCTCGAGATCCTGAAGCTTCTCCCGCCCGGCGGCGACACGCCGTACTCCGAGGAGGAGGAGCGCGAGGTTCTCCGCCGGCTGAAGGGGTTCGGCTACGTCTGAGGGGACCGCCATGCGCTTCAGGCGCTACGTGTGGGCCGGCGTCACGCTCGCCGCCGTGTCCGGATGCAGCCCGGACGTCGACGAGCTCAAGCGCGGCGACAAGGAGATCCTCGCCAAGATCGACGCCGTCCAGAAGTCGCTCGAGCAGGCGCGAGGGGCAGGGGCCAAGGCCGCTGCGGAGCCCACGCCGGACCCGAGCAAGGTCTACGACATCCCCCTCGAGAAGTCGCCGGTACGCGGACCGAAGAACGCGCCGGTCACCATCGTCGAGTTCTCCGACTTCCAGTGCCCGTTCTGTGCCGAGGCGAAGCCGCTGCTCGAGCAGGTCCTGAAGGCCTACCCCGACGACGTGAAGCTCGTCTTCAAGCAGTTCCCCCTGGGCTCCATCCACGACAACGCGATGGCCGCCGCCAAAGCGACGGTCGCCGCCGGCTATCAGAACAAGTTCTGGGAGATGCACGACATCCTGTTCGCGAACAACCGCGACCTCTCGTACGACAAGCTCAAGGAGTACGCGGGCAAGATCGGGCTCAACGTCGCCCTCTGGGAGGAGGACTTCCAGGCCCTGGACGTCCAGCAGGCGATCAGCCGGGACCTGCGGACGGGGAAGGCCGCCGACGTCGACGGGACGCCCGCCTTCTTCGTGAACGGCCGGCGCGTCATCGACCGCTCCTTCGAGACCTTCAAGACGATGATCGAGGACGCCCGGCGGGCGGCGAAGAAGGGGTAGCCTCTTAGTGCAGCACGCGGGGACCCCGCGTACCGAGGCTCGTGCCGCGCGAGCCGCGACGGGTGAACGAGCTGAGCTCCCAGCTGTCGTGGCCGCGGAGGTGCTTCAGCACGTAGAGGTGGCCGTCGCGGCCGCGCACGCGGAAGTAGTCGGCGTCGTCCCCGTACCAGCGGTCGAGGAGGTCGTCCACCTCGACCGTGTGGTCTCCGAGCACGAAGCGGAGAGGGTCCGCCCCTCGCTCGGCGCAACACTCCACGCGAATCCGCATCGCAGCCGCTTAGCGCCCGTCGAGCTGCGGCGTCAAGCGGCCCCGGCTCGCGCCGCGCGCACCCGGCATGCTAATCGCGCCGGCCATGGCTCAGCTCGACGGGAAGATCGCGTTCGTCACGGGTGCCGGCTCGGGGCTCGGCCGGGAGATCGCGCTCAGCTTCGCGCGCGCCGGGGCGCGCGTGGCGGTGGGCGACCTCCGCGCCGCGGCGGCCGCCGCGATCGACGCCGAGCTGCGCGCGCTCGACGCCGCGCTCGCCTGTGGCCCGCTCGTCGGCGACGTCGCCGACCCGGGGACCGTGCGGAGGTGGTTCGAGCGCCTCGCCGAAGCCACGGGCGGCCGCCTGGACGTCCTGGTCAACAACGCCGGCCACGCGGATACGGACCCCGAGACGCAGGCGCGGCTCGCGCGGCAGGTGGAGGAGCTCATGGCCGGCCGCCGGGTGACGACGCCGCTCGAGACGACCGCGCGGCTCACCGACGAGCGCTGGCAGCGCATGCTCGCGGTGCATCTCTCGGGCACCTTCTTCTGCACGCGGGCGGCGCTCCCGCTCATGGTGGCCGGGGGCGGCGGGCGGATCATCAACATGGCGAGCATCGCCGGGACGACCGGCATCGCCGGCGCCACGCACTACTCGGCGGCGAAGGGCGGGATCATCGCCTTCACGAAGGCCCTGGCGCGCGAAGTTGGCTGCCAGGGCATCCTCGTGAACGCCATCGCGCCCGGCTACATCGAGACGCCGCTGCTCGACGTCCTCGGCGAGCAGCGCGCCGCCCAGACGGCGCTGATCGCGCTGCAGACCGTCGTCGGGCGGCTCGGCGAGGCGCGCGAGGTCGCCGAGACCGCGCTCTTCCTGGCGGGGCCCGGCGGCAGCTACTTCACGGGCCAAGTGCTGTCGCCGAACGGTGGCCTCGTGGTTTAGGGTTAACTCACCCGGGGGCCCGTCCAGTGCTCGCGCGGCTGCGCCGCGCTGCGCGCTTCCGATGCCCCCGGACCCCGCGCCGGGCTCGGCAAAGCCTCGCCCGGCGCCGACCCTCTGAGCTGAGTCAGCCGGCGACGCCGTGGGCCGTGGCGAGGAGGTCGATGGGGTGCTCGACGGCGACGTGGAGGCGGCGCGCGATCACGCCGGCCCGGATCTGGAGGAGGCAGCCGGGGTTGGCGGCGGCGACGACGTCGGCACCGCTCGCGGCGATGCGCTCGATCTTGCGCGCGAGCAGGCGGTCGGCCATCGCGGGCTCGGTGAGATTGTAGGTGCCGGCGCTCCCGCAGCACGTGTCGGCCTCTTCCAGCTCGACCAGACGGACGCCCGGGATGGCGGCCAGCAGGGCGCGCGGCGCCGCGCGCACCCCCTGCCCGTGCGCGAGATGGCAGGGATCGTGGACCGCGACACGGGCTGCGAGCCGCCGGCCGGGCGGCGGCAGCCCGAGCTCGGCCAGCAGCTCGAGCGCGTCGCGCGCGCGCCGGGCGACGCTCACGGCATGCGGATCCTCGGGCAGCAGGTGGTCGTAGTCGCGGAGCGCTGCGCCGCAGCCCGCGGCGTTCGACACCACCCAGTCCGCGCCGGTCGCGGCCAGCTCGCGAGCCGCCTTCCTCGCCAGCGCACGCGCCCGCGCGGCAGCCCCGAGGTGCAGGGCCAGCGCCCCGCAGCAGCCCTGCCGCGGCGGGACGAGCACGCGTACCCCGGCGTGCGCGAGAAGGCGAGCGGTCGCCAGATTCGTCGCCGGGAAGACGCTCTCCGCGACGCAGCCGGTCAGCAGCGCGGCGGTGCCGCGCGCGCGGCCGGGGGGATCGACCGCCGTTGGGAGGGGGCCGCCGTTCGCGGTCTGCGCGACGGCCGCCGCGAGGGCGAGCCAGCGGCCCGGCAGGCGGGACGCGAGGCGGCCGAGCGCCCGGCGGCCGGCGACGAGTCTGAGCGGGCCGAACGCGACCTTGCGGCCGGCCCGCGTGGTGAGCAAGGTGACGAGGGCGCGCCGGCCGAGGCGACGGGCCCACGATCGGTGCCGCTCGACGAACGGGCGCGCCGCCTCGATCAGCGAGCCATACGGCACGCCCGAGGGGCAGGCCGTCTCGCAGGCCCGGCAGCCGAGGCACAGATCGAGGTGCCGCACGACCTCCGGCGTCGGCCGGAGCGTGCCCTCCTCCAGCGCGCGCATGAGATGGATGCGCCCGCGCGGCGAGTCGGTCTCCGTGCCGAGCTCGAGGTAGGTCGGGCACGCCGCGAGGCAGAGCCCGCAGTGCACGCAGGTGTTGAGCTTCTCGTGCTCGACGAAGCGCACCGTCAACCGGCCCGCGGAAGTCTATTCCCCCACGCGGACCGGGACAATGTGGTGCTCGCGGACGATCAGCCGCCTGCGGCGACGCGCGTGAGACTTTTCCAGCTGCCGGCCCGGATCCAGCGGAGGTACGCCATGAGGGCGTCGATGTCCTCCGGCGACTGGACGTGGCCGTGGGCGAAGGCCGGCATCTTGATCACCTGGCGGCGGACGAAGATGCGGCCGATCGGATGCTCGGAGATGCGCGGGATGCCGCCTTCGGCGATCCACTGCCGCAGCTCCCCGTCGTCGCGCACCAGCTCGTCGAAGTCGCCACCCCAGAAGCCGGGGATGTAGCCTTTGAAGGAGCCGGGGTTCGACACCCCGCCCGCGCCGAGCGGGCCGTGGCACGCGAAGCAGCCGAGCTCCGCGGCGCGCTCGGCGCCACGTGCCGCGAGCGCCTCGTCGGGAGCGATCTGCCCCGAGGTCGCGCGCAGGAAGGCGACGAGATCCTCCACCTGGGATGCGCTGAGAAATGGCCGATACGCGGGCATGCGCAGGGCCGCAGCCTCCATCTTCGTGCGGTAGTCGGCATCCTCACGCTTGCGGCGCGGTGCGCCGTCCAGGATGTACTCGCGCAGGTCCTGCTCGCCCTTCACGTACATCATCTGCGTCTGCTCCCCGAAGGCGGGCACCTCGCCCTCCTCGCTGCCCGGGTTCTTCGTGCCGCCGTTTCCGCCGGGTCCGTGGCAGGAGAAGCAGCCGATCCCCGCCGCCAGCCGATAGCCGCGCACCGCGGGCGTCTCCTCGAGCGAGAGCACGCGCGCGCGCACGGAGGGATAGAGGAGCCAGGCGCTCTCCGCGAGCGCCACGAGGATCGCGGTCCACGCGATGAGTCGCGGCGCGGTCCACGGCTCCGGGGCGCCGCGCGTACGCAACGCCGGGCGGCCGGCCGTGCGAAGGCTCCGGAGCTTGCTGGCCACGCTCGCGCGCATCGTCTCGTCTCCCCCGCCCTAGAAGGGCGCCGTCTCCGGGGCGCCCGCCGCGATCCAGCGGCGGATCAGGTCGAGCTCCGCGGGCGAGAGCGGGCGGCCGACGAGCGGCATTTTCACACCCTCGGCCGGGGTGATGTTCCCCGAAAGCTTCTGGAGGAGGAAGCTCGCGTCGGGGTTCCCGGGCGCGACGCGCAGCACGCCGGCAGCCCCCGCGCTGGGGTTGGCGGAGAGCACGCCGACCAGGCCCCCGTAGGACGCACCCGGGGCCAGGTTGAGACCGCCCGACACGGCCGCGGCGCCGTGACAGGTGGGCGTGGCGCAGCTGGCGTCGAAGATCTTCTTCTGGATGGTGGCGAACGTCGTCCCACCGCCCTTCTTCCCGTGCGCAGGACGAGACGGGCGGCAGACCAGCGCCAGCGTCTTGCGACGGCCCTTGCCCAACCGCTGGAGCTTGAGGGCCAGGCGGCCCTTGCCGACCGGCTGGCTCACGACCGGCATGCACACCTGGGAGGCTCCCGCCGGCATGTGCGCCTTCATGTCCTCGAAGGCGGCGGAAAGCGCCTGGAGCCGCGGATCGGACGAGAGCTTCAACGTGGCCAGCACGTCCGGCCCGCATCCCGGCGCGGCGTTGCTCTCGAGGCACAAGGTCACCGGCGCCGTGCAGCTGCCGTCCGCAGCCCCGTCGGCGTCGCAGGTATCACCATCGGTGCAGCGGGCCGCCGGGCCCTTCCCGCTCCAGCCCGTGACCGCCGCCACCAGCCGGCACGAGGCGCTTGGCCCGGCGAGGAGGTGAAGGGGACCAGCGGGCGTCACCGTCGGCAGCGTGGTGGTCGTCGTGGTCGCGCCGTCCGGCACCGTGGTCGACGTCGGCGGCAGGCTCGTCGTCGTGGTGGTGGTGGTCGGAAGCGCGCCGAGCTCCAGGTGCAGACGCGGACGCTGGGCCGGGATCTGGCTCTCGCGCGAGGAATACTTCGCCCGATTCGTGCTGCCGTTCTTGATGGCCAGCGTATAGAGCCCGGCTCCGGCCTGCATGGCGCCCGTCACGTCCACGGTGACGGTCTGGCCCAGAGTCACGCTCCCGAGCACCGCCAGCGGCCGCGTGAAGTCCGGCACGAAGGGCGAGGCGTCACGCGCGTCCACCTTGCCATCGGCATTGGTGTCGAGGTCCGTCCACTTGAGCCCCGGGCCGCTTGCGCTCGCGCTGCTCTTGCCGGTCTGATTTCCCTCGACCCAGCTCGAATCGGACACCGGGTAGAGCGTCCCGCCGTCGGGCGAGGCGTCGGTGGCGAAGAGCGTCAGCGTTGCGCGCACCACCGGGGCCGCCACCGCCGACAGGTCGAACTTGAGATACACGATGTGGGCCGGAGACTGCTCCACTTCGACCTCGTCGGCCGCGCCGTGATCCCAGCCCGCCTCCGTGCCCGCCTTGACGAAGGTGTCCCCCGCCGGAGCGAGGTCCACGGTGTCCGCACTGGCCGTTCCAGTGGCGCCGAGTGCAAGCCCGAGCGCCAAGATCAGAGAGCAACGCATCAACTCTTCTCCTCTTTCTGTCATTTGGTTTTTGTCTTGCCGTTGCAATTTACGGCGTGACCTGGACCACGAGGGCGGGGTGCTGGCCGGTCCCCTCGCGGGAGTTGTAGATCGCGCTGTCGGTGCTGGTGGTGTCGATGGCGAAGCAGTAGACGCCGTCGCCGTGGATGGCCGAGGTGACGTCGAAGTCCACGACCTGACCCGCGGCCACCGCCCCCAGCGTCGCCAGCGCCGGCCCGTCGATCGCCGGCTGCGTGGCCCAGGTGACGGTCTTCTCGTCCCAGGTGCAGCTGGTGATCGCGTGGATGCTGCCACCGGCGACGCTCCCCGCGTTGGTCACGTTCGCCACCTGGAGCTTCAGGTGAGCGCCGGTGAGGAGGCGCGCGCCGACGCCGCTCACGCTGACGCGGAGGAAGGTATGCTGCACGCCGGTGGTACCCGGATTCGAAGCGGCGCCGTTGTCCACGGACATGACGGGCTTGGCCCCGAAGTTGGTGGTCGCCAGGTCGGACTGAACGTAGGTGTCGGCCACGACCGTGCCGGCCGCCGACGCGGCGGGCGGCGGGGTGGTCGTCGGGGGCGGGGGGGTGGTCGTCGTCTGGCTGCCCACGCCGACGAGGAGCTGCGGCTTACCCGCCGCCGCCTCGCGGGAGTTGTACCGCACCCCGTCGGCGGAGGGGCTCTCGAGGGCGAAGCAGTACACGCCGTCGCCCTGGATGGCGCCGGTCACGTCGAAGTCGACCACCTGGCCGAGGGCCACGGCGCCCGCGGTGGCGAGCACCGGGCCGTCGATCGCGGGCTGCGTCTTCGCGGTGAGGGTGTGCTCGTCCCACGCGCAGCCGGTGATCGCGTGGAGGCGCCCACCCGCGACGCTCTGGGAGTTCAGCAGGTTCGACACCTGCAGCCGCAGCGTGGCGGAGGTGACCTGGCGCGCGCCGACGCCGCTCACGCGAACGCGGAAGAGGGCGTGCTTGACGGGGCTGGCGTCGACCTCGAGCTTGGCGGTCGCCCCGAAGTTCTTGACCGGGGTGGCGGCATTCACCATGGCGTCGGCCTCGACGGTCGCCACGACAGTCCCCGGGGCGGGTGGGGGCGGCGGCGCCGCCGGACAGGTGCAGTCCACCCGGCAGGCGCCGGGGCAGAGCGCGCTGTCGGTCCCGTCGCACTGCTCGCTCGGCTGGTTGATGGTGTTGTCACCGCAGACCGGCGCCGGAGCGCAGGTGCAGTCGGCGCGGCAGCGGCCGGGGCAGGCGGCATCGGCCGTCCCGTCGCACTGCTCGCTCGCCTGGTTGACGAGGTTGTCGCCGCAGCGTGGCGCCGGAGGGCAGGTGCAGTTGGCCCGGCACGCACCGGGGCACAGGACGCTGTCGGTCCCGTCGCACTGCTCGCTCGCCTGGTTCACCTTGTTGTCGCCGCACACGGGGCAGGCGAAGTGCGGTGTCCCGTCGACGCCGACGCAGGAGCCGGCGGCACCCGACGCGGGGACTTCCACCAGCGCGTCGGTGGCCTTGCCCGTCCCGTCGTTGATGACGGCCACGGCGTCGCCGGGGTGGCCGTTCGGGATGAAGAGCTGCGGGTGGTCGAAGGGCGCGCTCTCGAAGCGCACCCGGTCGTCGGTGAGCGTCTTCAGGAAGGCGACGACGTTCGCCCTGTTGGTCGGCGATCCGACGAGGCGGCCGACGCCGGCGATCCTGGCGTCGAGGTTGGCGGCGTTGGCCTCGTGGAAGTCGCCGCCCCGGGTGTAGAACTCCACCACCTGGTCGAGGGTGAGCATGCCGCCGTTGTGCATGTAGGGGCCGGTCAGCTCGACGTTGCGGAGCGACGGCGCCTTGAACGCGCCGTCGACGGCGAGCACGTCGGCCGGGCCGATCGGCGGGAGGGGATTCTGGATGGCCGCGATCTCCGGAATGGCGAGCCCGAGGAAATCACGCCGGGCGAAGGAGAGCGGGACGCCGGCGGGCGCGGACCCGCCCACGCCGAGGTCCTCGGCCGTCGGCCGCACGCCGATGTTGAAGAAGCCGCCGTCGTGGAAGGCGTTCGCCCCGGCCGCCGTCTGCCGCTGCTCGATCGGCTCCGAGCCGGCGCCGAAGTTGTTCGTGCTCGCCGCGGTGAAGGTGGGACCCGAGTGGCACTGGGTGCCTGCACAGCTCCCCTTGAAGGTGTTGAGCCCATCCTGCTGCGCCGGGGTCAGGGTGGCGAGCCCCAGCTGCGCCTGGTCGAAGAGGCTGGCATCGGAGACGAGCGTGGTCTCGTAGAGCTGGATCGCGAGGCCGAAGAAGAGCGAGAAGTTCTGCTCCATCACCGTGAACTGGCTGGTGGTGAGCGGCGCGCCGGTGGGGGCGGAGATGGTGCGGACGCCCCCCGGGAACGTCACGACCTTGTCGGAGTTCCACCACTTGGGGTCGAAGGCCGTCTGGATCAGCGTCACGTACGACGACGTCAGGCCGCGCGCGCCGGGCGTCGTGCGGCTCCGGGCGAGCGGGCCGAGCACGCTGTCGGTGGGATCGACCCACTGCTTGGCGAGCGGCGTGAGACTCAGCATCTTCTTGCCGACCTTGTTGACCGTCCGGCCGGTGCAGGCGAGCGCGAAGTTGCTCCCGAGCACGGGGACCGCCTGCGAGGCGAGGCTCGCGGGCGCGATCGCGACCGCAACCGGCACGACGCTCCCATCCGCCTGCACCTGGAGCACGCGGGCGTTCGGGTTCCTCGGCCCGAAGGCGTCGACGCCGTTGAAGACGGCGTTGGCGCGCCCATCCCAGAAGTTCCGGAAGGTGAAGATCGCGTTGATCATCGTCGGCACGTTGCGCGGCTGGACGCGGCGGACGTTCACGCCGCCCACGCTGAAGATCGGATCGGGCGTGACCGTGCAGTTCTCCACGGCCTGGCCGGGGATGATGTCGTTGAACTTCTGCAGGGTGACGCTCTGCGAGGAGATCACGTCGTCGGCGTCGAAGAGGACCGCGGAGAGCCGATCGTCCGGGTTTGCCAGCTTGTGCAGCGGGAAGTTGGCCGCCGTCAGGGTCGCATTCGGCTTGGCGACCTCGAAGGTCGTCGCGGCGTGCTGCGTACCGGGGTTGACCTGGTTCTTCAGCCGGTTGTCGGCGCCGCCGTGGAAGTGGCAGGCACCGCAGGACTGGACGCCGTCGCTGCCGAGCTGCATGTCCCAGAAGAGCGCCTTGCCGAGCGCGACCGCGGCCGCCTCGTCGCGCACGAAGCCGGTGAGGTCGGGCTTCGGAACGGGGACCGTGCTGAGGGCACCGGGCGCCAGCTGCGCACCCACCGTGCCGGCTCCCAGCGGGACGACGGCAGCGAGCGACGCAAGGGCCACGGGAACGAATCGCTTCAGCGTGCTGATCCTCATGGGGGCACCTCTCCTGCCGGCTGTTGCGTTTCGATGCGCGTGAGCAAGCCGGGCGGTTTTCATCGGCAGGCGCTAATAGAATGCGCCGAGCGTCACCGTAAATTGGGAATTACCTGTACCGCTGGCGGGAGTTTCCCGTTGAACTCGCAGCACGTTGCGAAATGAAGGTGCCCAAAGAACCTGGGGATTCCATCGCGGAGGTCTGCGGAGCATTCCGCAGGCGTCTTGGGGTATGCGAGCGGCCGGCAGGCCGTCGGTGCGTGTCGACCGCGGAGAGAAAGATAGTCTACAACGCGCCGACGTACCGTCCGGGCGCGAAGACCCCGGCGGGATCGAAGGCCGCCTTCACCCGCCGCATGAGCGGCAGCCCCGGGCCGGGATCCCCCCAGACATCCAGGCCCGCCTTCACGGCCGGCGCCGCGCGCTCGATCACCAGCGACCCGCCGTGCCGCTCGAGCTCTGGCCGCAGCGCGTGGACGAGCGGCGCCACCGCATGCGACTCCGCCACCGCCGCGCGCACGACGCCGCTCGGGGCGTGCGCCAGGCAGCGCACCCCGGTCCCTCGCTCGCGCGCCGCGGCGGCGATGCGCTCCATCACGTCGCCGACCGCGGCGGGCAGCGTCGCGGCCTTCAGCACGGCCGCGGCCGGCTCGACCGGGAAGACGCCGAGACGGGCGCGCAGCGCCGCCCCTCCGGCCACCGGGACGGCGCGCAGGCCGAGGGATGCCGCGATCCGCTGCACGCAGGCCCGCGCGGCGGCGATCTCTTCGCCGATGCCGCCGAGCCCGACGACGACCGCCGCCCCCGCGCCGGGACCCTCGGGAAGCCCGCCCGCGCCCGCCACCTCCAGCCAGAGCGGGGCCGCGTCGGAGTCGCGGACGGCGAGCGCCGCGTCCGCGGCCTCGCGCGCGCTCCGGCACGCCACCACCACCGCCTCCTCCGCCGCCGGCCGCGGGCGCACCTTGAAGGTGGCCTCGACGATCACGCCGACCGTCCCGAGGGCGCCGACGTGCAGCTTCGGGAGGTCGTAGCCGGCGACGTTCTTGACGACACGGCCGCCACCCCTGATGACCGCGCCGTCGCCCCCGACGACGCGGAGGCCGATCAGCAGGTCGCGCACCGTCCCCTGCGACGCGCGCAGCGGGCCCGAGAGGTCGGCGGCGATCAACCCTCCCACCGTCGTGTCTTCCGGTCGGGGTGGATCGACCGGCAGCCACTGGCCGGCGGCCGCGAGCGCCGCCGCCAGGCAGGCGAGCGAGCAGCCCGTCTCGACCGTGACCGTCATGTCGGCGGCCTGGTGGTCGACCAGGCGCGCCAGGCGGTCGACGCGGACGAGGACGTCGAGGCGCGCCGGCGGGGCGCCCAGGTCGAGGTGGGCACCCCGTCCGCTCGCCACCAGCGCCTGGCGGCCCTCGGCGGCGGCGCGGACGACGGCCTGGACCTCCTCGACCGTGCCCGGGCGGACGACGGTCGCGGGGACGACGCCGTCGACCGCGTCGTGCGCACGACCGGGTGCCGCCCAGGCGGGCCCGACGAGCCCTCCCCAGTCGATCACACCGCCGCCTGCCGCCGCGGCGCGCGCGTCTCGACGCAGACCTTGGCGTCGGGGAAGATCTTGTGCGGATTGGCGCGCCCCTCCGGGTCGAAGACGGCGCGCAGCCGCGTCATCGCGAGCAGGTCGTCGGGGCCGAAGAGGAGCGGCATCTCGGCGACCTTCTCGACGCCGATGCCGTGCTCGCCGGTGAGGCTCCCTCCGAGCGCGACGCAGGTCTCCAGGATCTCCCGCCCCGCGGCCCGCACGCGGGCGACCTCGTCCCGATCGCGCTCGTCGTAGAGCAGGATCGGGTGGATGTTGCCGTCGCCGGCGTGGAAGACGTTGGCGATGCGCAGCCGGTGTCGCTGGGCGACCGCCGCGATCGAACGTACGATCTCGGGCACGCGCGTGCGCGGCACGACGCCGTCCTGCGTGCAGTAGTTGGGGGCCAGCCGCCCGACCGCGCCGAAGGCGCGCTTGCGGCACTTCCAGAGGGCCGCCCGCTCGGCCTCGTCGCGCGCGACGCGGATCTCGCGCACGCCGGCCGCCCGGCAGACGGCCGTGGCGCGCGCGGCATGCACGTCGAGCCCGGCGGCGGGACCGTCGATCTCGATCAGGAGCACCGCCCCGGCATCCGTCGGGAGCCCGATGCGGAAGGCCGCCTCCACCGCCTGGATGATCAGGCGGTCCATCATCTCGAGCGCCGCCGGCACGATGCCCGCACCGATGATGCCGGAGACCGCCTCGCTGGCGGCGTCGACCGAGTCGAAGACCGCGAGCAGGGTGCGGTGCGCCTCCGGCGAGCGCACCACCCTGAGGGTCGCGCGGGTGACGACGCCGAACGTGCCCTCGGCACCGACCACGAGCCCCACCAGGTCATAGCCCGGCCGGTCCTCGACCGCACCGCCGAGCGCCACCAGCTCGCCCGACGGCAGCGCCAGCTCGATGCCGAGCACGTGGTTGGTGGTGACCCCGTACTTGAGCGTATGGGGTCCGCCCGAGTTCTCGGCGATGTTGCCGCCGATGGTGCAAGCCGGCTGGCTCGACGGGTCGGGCGCGTAGCCGAGGCCGTGCGCGCGCACGGCGTTCGTGACCCACTGGTTCACCACGCCGGCCTGGGCGACGACGCGCTGGTTCCGTACGTCGACCGCCTCGATGCGGTCCAGCCGGCTCGTGCAGATCATCACCGGCGCGGCAACGGGCAGGGTGCCGCCCGAGAGCCCCGTGCCGGCACCGCGCGGGACAAATGATATTTTCTCCGCCGCGAGGAGCCGCAGCACCGCGCTCACCTCTGCCGGCGTGCGCGGCAGCACGACGGCCTCGGGAGCGGCCCGCTCGAGCGTGTAGCCGTCGCACTCGTAGACCAGGAGCGCCTCCGGCCGGTCGACGATGCCGTCGGCGCCGACCACGGCGCGCAGACGAGCGACGAGCGCGGCCGGCAGCACCGGACCGATTTGTAGCGGCGGTCCCCCCTCGTGTACAGTGCGCCGCCGTGACGACGGTCCCCGGCGCCTTCGCGCCGCCCCCGCGCATCCTCCTCGGCCCCGGTCCCTCCGATGTCCATCCGCGCGTGCTGGCCGCGATGGCGGCGCCGCTCGTCGGACACCTCGACCCGGTGTTCGTCGCCATGATGGAGGAGGTGAAGGCGCTGCTGCGCTTCGTGTTCGCCACCCGGAACCCGCTCACCATCCCCATCTCGGGCACCGGGAGCGCCGGCATGGAAGCGTGCGTCGTGAACCTGGTCGAGCCCGGCGACGAGGTGGTGGTGGGTGTCAACGGCGTCTTCGGCACGCGCCTCGCCGAGGTCGCGGCGCGGGCCGGCGCCGTGGTGGTGCGCGTCGAGACGGCGTGGGGCCGGGTGGTACGTGCCGAGCAGGTGGAAGCGGCCCTCAGGAGCTGCCGGCGGCCGAAGGTGGTGGCGCTCATCCATGCCGAGACGTCGACCGGCGCCTGGCAGCCGCTCGAGGACGCGGTGAGGCTGGCGCACGACCACGGCGCGCTCTTCCTCGCCGACTGCGTGACCTCGCTCGGCGGCGTGCCCGTGGAGATCGACGGCTGGGGCATCGACGCGGCCTACAGCGGCACGCAGAAGTGCCTGTCGTGCCCGCCGGGCCTCGCGCCGCTGACGTTCGGCGCGCGCGCCGTCGAGGCGCTCCAGCGGCGGAAGACCCCGGTCCAGAGCTGGTACCTCGATCTGACCCTCCTCCAGCGCTACTGGGGGGAAGAGCGCGTCTACCATCACACCGCGCCGATCTCCATGAACTACGCGCTGCGCGAGGCGCTGCGGCTGGTCGCCGAAGAGGGCCTCGCGGCCCGCTTCACCCGCCACCGGCTGAACCACGAGGCGCTCGCCGCCGGCCTCGGGAGCCTCGGCCTGGCCTTCGCGGCCGAGGAGGGCCACTGCCTGCCGATGCTGAACGCCGTCACGGTGCCGGAGGGCGTCGACGAGGCGCGCGTGCGCCGCCGGCTCCTCGAGGCGCACGGCATCGAGGTGGGTGGCGGGCTCGGGCCGATGAAGGGACGCGTGTGGCGGATCGGCCTCATGGGCGAGTCGAGCCGGCGCGCGCACGTCCTGCTCCTGCTTTCCGCGCTCGAGGATGCATTGCGCGCGGAGGGCCGTTCCGTCGCCCCCGGGGCGGCGGTCGGCGCCGCGCAGGCCGCCTACGCCGCGTGACGGTTCGCGCTCTCGCGCTCGCGACGCTCGTCCTCTCGACCACCGGCTGCGCGCGGCGTGCTCCCGGTCCCCTCGTCCCCGTCCCCGCGCACGAGCTTCCGCCGCTGCTCGACGACCTCGATCTCACCTCGCTCGAGACCGCCATCGAGCGTACGGTACCGGTCTGGGAACGCGCGGGCGACGTCGGGTCGGTGGCGGCCGCGCGGGCGCTCCTCGAGACGCTCGCCCGCGAACCCGACCCGCGGGCGCGCCGCACGGCCATCGGCCGGCTCTTTCGTCCGGTGCGCGTGCGCGAGCCGCTCCTCGTGACCGCCTATTACGAGCCCGAGCTCGCCGCCCGCCTCCGGCCGGACGCCTCCTTCCGTCATCCGATCTACGGCCGGCCGCCGGACCTGGTCGACGTCGAGCCGGGTGCGCTCGATGCCGGATGCCGCTGCTCGATGCTCGCCGGCCGCCTCCAGGGCGGGCGCCTCGTCCCCTATCCGTCGCGTGCCGAGATCGAGGGCGGGGCGCTCGCCGGCCGCGGCCTCGAGCTCGCCTGGACCGACGACCCGCTGGGGCTTTTCCTGCTTCACGTGCAGGGCTCGGGGCGGCTGCGCCTCGCCGACGGCCGACTCGTCGGCGTGCGCTACGCCGGGACCAACGGGCGCGCCTACCGGAGCCTCGCGCAGGCGCTCGTCGCACGCGGGCTCGCGCCGGCCGGACGGGCGACGCTCCCCGCGATCCGCCGCTACCTCGCCGCCCATCCTGCCGAGCAGGAGGCCCTGCTGGCCGAGAACGAGCGCTACACGTTCTTTCGCCTGGCCGGCGGAGAGCCCGTGGGGAGCCTCGGCATCGCGCTCACGCCGGGGCGCTCGATCGCCGCCGACGCGCGTCTCGTGCCCCCCGGGACGGTCGCCTATCTCCGCACGCCCTCGTTCACCCGCTTCGTCGTGAGCCAGGACTCGGGGGCGGCGATCGTCGGCGCACGCGCCGACGTCTTCCTCGGCGCCGGACCCGAGGCCGAGGAACGCGCGGGGCAGACGAGCGAGCGCGGCACGCTCTATCTGCTGCGCGTCACGGGCGAGCCTCGGACACCGACCAGGGAGTGACCTCGACGGGGCGGCCGCGCCCGATCGACGAGCCCACGAACGACAGCAGCCAGGCCGTCGTGTACTTCCGGAGGAAGAGACGATGGATCTCGTCGACCCGCGCGGGATCGGTGACCGCCACGGCGCGGGCCCGGAAGGTGTAGTCCCCGGACCGCAGGCTGACGGACGGGTTCTTCGCGAGGTTCTGGTACCAGTCGGTCTTGCCGTCGTGTCCCGCCTGCAGGAAGACCCTGGCGTCGGACACGACGAACCAGACGGGACGGGTGTGGGGCTTCCCCGTGTGCCGGCCGGTGGTGGTGAGCTCGATCGAGCCGCGGTCCTTGACGCGGGCGAGGGCCGCCGCGACCTCGGGCAGCGGCGGCTCGTCGGCCGTGACGAGCGCGGCCGAGGCGACGAGCACGACGGCCGGGAGCCAGCGGGTCACGCCGCGCGACCCTTCATGAAGGCCGCGGTGGCACGCGCCACCAGGCTGCGCGGGACGAACCCCATCGCCCGGGTGGCGAGGCTGTTCATGAGCCCGTTCACGAGCACCGTGTCGCGCCCCACGGCCCGGACCGCCTGGTCCGCCACCTCCTCGGCGCTCATCCAGAAGAACCCGGGGACTCCGCTGGCATCGATCTGCGCCTTTGCCTGGAACTCGGTCCGCGTGAAGCCGGGACACACGCAGAGCACCTGCACCCCCGTGCCGCGCAGCTCGGCTGCGATCGCCTCGCTGAAGCTCAGCACGAACGCCTTGGTGGCTCCGTAGGTGGCGCTGTAGGCCATCGGTCCGAAGGCGGCCATGGACGCGACGTTCATCACCGCGCCGCGCCGGCGCGCCACCATGGCGGGAAGGCAACGGCCGGTGAACTCGACGAGCGCCTCGACGTTCAGCCGGATCTCCTCGAGCTCGCGCTCGACCGGCAGCTGGTCGAAGCGGCCGCCGGTGCCGAAGCCCGCGTTGTTGACCAGCCACTCGACCGTGAGCCCTCGCCGGTCCACCTCCGCGAGAACCGCCTGGACGGCCCCGGGCCGGAGAAGATCCTGCGCGAGGACGTGCGCTTCGACCCCGTGTGCCGCACGCAGCGCCCGCGCCAGCGACTCCAGCCGATCGGCCCGACGGGCGACGAGGACGAGCGGCCGGCCGTCGCGTGCGAGCCGGCGGGCGAGCGCCTCGCCGATACCGCTCGACGCGCCGGTGACCAGGGCAACATCCTGTGCCATGTCGACGACCTCCGTCCGGAGCCGGCGGCCTCGTTAGCACGGGCTGCCAGCCATTGACAGCCCGCGCGCGAGGGGCCATCAAAACCGCTCGCATGGCCTTCCTCACGCCGGACGAGTTCGGCGCCGCGATCGGCGTCCTGGCCGAGCACCACGGGGTGGAGCGGCTGCGCGAGCGCCTCGCGCGCCTGAACGCCTTCACGTCACGGCGCGGGCTCAACAACGCCGCCGCCATCGCCGATCGGCTCTTCGCGCTCTCCGGCGGGCTGCGGCGTCAGGTGGCCGCCACCCTCGCCTTCACCTCGCTCTGGCAGGAGCTCGTGGGGGCGCGCCTCGGGGAGGCAGGGGAAAAGCGCCTCGAGGGGCTGGCCGACGAGGTGAACGCCTGCCTCGCCGCCGACGAGACGATCGTGGCGGGCAAGGAGGCGGACCTCGACCGGGCGCTCACCGCCTATCGGGACGCGCTCGCCGAGGCGGCAGGTCCGGTGGTGGCGCGGCTCGACATGCTCATGAAGGCGGTCCCCGCGGTGGCCGAGCGCCTGCGCGCGGCCACGGTGCCTCCCACCACCGTGCCGCCCCCCGAAGCCTGACGCGGGCTCAGCTGGACCGCCCGACGAAGCGCCGGAGGAGGCGCTCTTCCGCGATCCGCAGCGCGATCAGCATGGTCACCACGGTGATGGTGATCACCAGCGCGAGCAACGGATAGCCGGAGCCGACGAAGAGGCCGATACCGGCCGCAGTCCAGATCACGGCGGCCGACGTGAGCCCCATGATCGTCCCGCCGGCCTGGAGGATCGCGCCGCCGCCGATGAAGCCGACGCCGGTGATCACCTGACCGGCGACGCGGGTGGGATCCGCCCCCGGACCGGCGTCCGCCAGCATCAAGCGGGCGAGCGCGGCATAGATCGCCGAGCCCATGCAGATGAGCACGATCGTCTTCAAGCCGGCGGGCTTCTTCCGCAGCTCGCGCTCGAGGCCGAGCGCCGCGCCGCAGAAGAACGCCACGAACAGCACCCCGAGCAGCTCGCCGACCTGCGCGGCGAAGGTCTCCCAGCCTTCCAACACCCGCTCGCCTTTTCGTCTGCGGAAGCCGGGCCGTCAAGCGCGGA
>VBKF01000174.1 GCA_005888095.1 Deltaproteobacteria bacterium
CATGCTCGGGTCAGTCGTCCAGGAAGCGAGCGAGCGCGGCGGCTTTCTCGGCCTCGGCGTGAGCCACTACCCCGTCCCGATGCTCATGTCGCAGCCGCGAATCGTCACGCGGGCACTCGAGGGTGTCCGGCCCGAGCTGGGGCTCAAGCCGGACGATCCGATCGTCCTCATTCAGGGCCTCACGATCGCCAATCAGCGCATCATGGTGAACCGCAAGGACGCCTTCACCACGGGGGTCGGCCCACTTCCATCCCTCCCGGCGACCTTCGGCCTCGACGTGGACTACGGAAAGATGCTCAACGCCACGATCAACTTCGGCGCGAGGGCGGAGCTAAGGTACATCCCGCTCGGCTACCTCGGCGGTCTCTACCGGCACGTGAACGGCACCGCCACCGCCGTGGATCCGACCGGCGTGCTGGAGAACAACTACGTGGTCGACTCGGTCCTCCTCACCACGGACGTCGAGGTCAGCTTCACGTCGGCGGAACGATTCACGGGGGACTTCAATGCGAAGCTGGCGGCGCTGGGGAGCATTCCCGCGGCCAATCTGAAGGTGACCTACCAGCAGAAGGACGACCGGACGGTAGTCGCAAAGGTGTCGGGCGAAAGGGTCTGGCTCGCTGCCTTCAGCGTCAGCGAGTGGCACGATCTCAACATGACGTGAGTGCAAGGCGAAGGATACGTACTGCCCGAGAGACGTTGTATCGCGTACGGAGACGCGCTTATACTCCGCCGCTCCGCCGCGTTTCGTGCGTTCCGCCCTGAGTGTTTCGGAAAGGAGGTCTCGATGGGCGTTCCGACACAGTCGGGTTTCGACCTCTTCGGCACCTACGTCCACCTCGGGGCTACAGGAGAGGCACCGGCCGTAGAAGGTGGTGACGAATTCTGGCGCTTGCCCGCCACGGAGCTCGACCGCAAGTTCGGCGGATGGCTCGTCAGCGCGTACCACATGACGGGGGACACTCGGGCGTGGGAGACGCATCCCTCGGGCGACGAGCTCCTGTATCTCTTATCCGGCGCGATCGATGTCGTCCTCGAGATGGACGACGGACAGCGGACCATCGAGTTACGCGCCGGCTCGGCGTGCGTCGTCCCACGCGGCAGATGGCATCGACAGATCGTCCGCTCGCCCGGTGACATCCTCTCCATGACCTTCGGCAAGGGGACACAGCATCGCCCGGTCTAGAGAGAGGAGGCTTGGAAATGCCCGATCAGGAGAAGATCCTTCGGACAGCATTTGTCGTCGGCGCAGTCACCGATGCCTTGGCAATCGCTCCGATGATCGTACCAGGATTTGCCAAGCTTCTGTGGGGATTCGAGGACCGTTCTGGGGCGTATCAGTTCGCGATGGGATATGGCGCCTCGTTGATGCTCGGCTGGACCGTCTTGCTCGCATGGGCGTACCAAAGTCCGCTGGAGAGGAGATTCGTCGCTGCGCTCACCGTGCTCGTGATCTACGGCTTGGTACTCACCGAGGTCATCGCCGTGGCTTCAGGGCACCTTCAGGCCTGGCGAATGTTGCCGACGTGGGGCCTGCAGATGGTTCTGCTCGTACTGTTCGCCGGGGGCTATCACTACCGATCGTTGCAGCGCTGGCTTGACTAACGTGGACGAAGTCCCCGCCTACCTCGAGTTCCTCTCGAGGGCCTTCGGTGTCGACCGCCGCGTCCACGAAGTCGACCCTTGAGGAAGGGATCGTCAATGTCTGCCATCGATTTCGTCGTCGAGCGCGGGAACCTGCGCCATTACAAGTGGGTACCTGCGCCTGAGCCCGATACGGTTGACCTGCATCCCGGCCAGGTGTTGCTCCAAGTTGCGAAGTTCGCGTTCACCGCCAACAACGTCACGTACGCCGTCGCAGGCGACATGATGTCGTACTGGCACTTCTTCCCGGCCGAGCCCGGGTGGGGCAGAGTTCCAGTCTGGGGATTCGGTCAGGCGATCCGGTCGAATCACGAGGGCGTGGCCGAGGGCGAGCGCGTCTTCGGCTACTTGCCGATGTCGACGCATCTGGTGGTCGAGCCCGACCGCCTCGATCGGAGCGGCTTCGTCGATGCCGCGCCGCATCGCCGGACGCTCCCCGCGGTCTACAACCAATACTCGCTGGTCGCGAACGACCCGGCGTACGAGCCGGAACACGAGGATCAGCAGATGCTGTTTCGGCCGCTGTTCATGACCGCGTTTCTGCTGGATGACTTCCTCGCTGACAATGGCTTCTTCGGTGCGCGCACGGCCGTGCTCTCGAGCGCCTCGAGCAAGACGGCGTTCGGGCTGGCATTCCTGCTCCACCGGAACCGGCGTTCGCAGTGTGATGTGACCGGCCTGACCTCACCCGGCAACGTGGCCTTCGTCGACAGCCTCGGGTGTTACGATCGGGTGGCGACGTATGACCAGATTCGCTCCCTACCGCGCGAGGTGCCGGTCGTCTTCGTCGACATGGCGGGAGACGGCGTCGTTCTGAACGCACTCCACCATCACTACGGTGACAACGTGAAACACAGCTGCATCGTCGGGGCAACGCACTGGGAGCGGCGCGCGCGCGAAGGCGAGCTCCCGGGTGTCCAGCCGACGTTCTTCTTCGCCCCGACGCAGCTGCAGAAGCGGGGGCGAGAATGGGGGCCCGGGGGGCTTCAGCAGCGGTACGGCACGGCATGGCGCCAGTTCCTCGAGTTCGCCGAGCCCCGCATTCGCGTGGTGCACGGGCGCGGCCGCGCGGCCGTGGAGCGCGTGTACCTGGAGACGCTGGAAGGGCGGTCCAGGCCGGATGAGGGCCACGTCCTCTCGCTGTGGGAGTGAGGACACATCCATGACTGCGTACGTGCATCCCACAGAGCAGCTCGTGACGGAGATCCTGGTGAGAGATATCCGGCGCTCGCGCGATTTTTACACTCGTCTGGGGTTCGAGCTCCTCCGGGACGGCGGCGATTTCATCGAGCTGACCTGGGAAGAGCATCGTCTCTTTCTCGCCGAGCTCTCGGCGTTCCACGACGTCCACGATGCTGACGTACCTGCATCTCCGAAGTTTCCCTTGGCCAACATCCGAGTGATGGTGCCGAACGTCGACGACTGCTGGCGCCTGGCGAACGAGATCGGTGCGCGGATCGTCGTGCCAATTGCTGATCGATACTATGGTCTCCGCGACTTCACGATCGCCGATCCGGACGGCTTTGGCGTCCGGTTTGCCAGCACGTTGGACACCCGATAGGCGCCCGACCCCCGCTCAACTTCGCGCCATCCGCATCTCGCGCTCGAGCCGCGCGAAGACGCCCGGCCCTTCCTCGACGAGAGCCGAGCGGACCTGGACGGCCCGGGCGCCCTTGGCGAGCGCGCGGCGCACGTCGTAGCCCGAATGGATGCCCCCGACCGCGATCACGTCGAACCCGGCGCCCGCCTCGAGGATGAATTTCTCGAGGCCCGCGAAGTCGTTCCGCACGACGACCACCCGCACACCCGCGTCCCGCAGCACGTCGCCGAGACGCGCGTAGGGGAGCGGCATCCGCTCGGGTATTCTCGCCGCGACCGGCACGGGAGCAGCGCTCGCCGTCCGGGTGGCGAGCTCCCGCAGCGCGCCCGGCTCTTCGAACGGCGCGACCGTCGCTGCGACCCACGGATCGGCCAGGTTCGCCTCGACCCATGCCGCGCCCGCTTCCGCGAAGACGCGCGCCAGGAAGACGTACTCCTCGACGCTGGACCCCGCGATGCTCGCGACGACCGGCGGCCCGCCCGTGGCGACGAGCTCGCGCACGAGCGGTACGAGCTTGTCATAGCCGGGGTTGTGAAGGGAACGAAACTCCGGGTGAAGAAAGGGGTGGACGGTGGCGGTCCGCAGCACGATGGCTCCGGTCCGCGAGGTGACGAGCGGCCGGAGCTCCTGCGGCGACGAGGCCACCTCGTGGGCGTTCATGGCGCAGAAGGGCAAGCGGACGCCGGCGATGGTGGTGCCCAGGTCGGCCGAGCGCGCCGTCATGGGACGATCTCGAGCGGCACTTCGACGAAGTCGCGGCTGGCGTCGTCCCAGCGAAACGCGCGTGCCTCGCCGGGCGTGCGGGCATCCGACACGACGAGGTACGTGACGTCGGGATAGGCCGGCTCGTCGTCGAAGAGGGCACGCGCGCGATCCTCGCCCGAGAAGTAGGCGCCGCCGCGGGTGTGCGAGTGGTAGAAGACGGCGAGACGGGCGCCCGGCCGCTCGCCCGCGCGCAGGACCGCGAGCAGCTCCTTCGGCTCGGGCGTGTACGCCGTGGGGGCGTCGCGCGGGTAGGCCTGCGGGTCGGCGGCGTGGAGCCGGCCCTGGATGTTCGTGAAGCGGTGGACGACGTCGCGTCCATCCGCCACCACGACGGCCCCGCAGCACTCCTCGGGATGGGTGGCGCGCGCGTGCGCGAAGATCGCGTCGAGCGCGGCGCGGGCGAGCCTCAGGACTTCCATGACCGCGAGCGGGCCCGCGCGCGGATCAGGCGGGTGAGCGTGATGTTCGTCGGGGCGGGCATGCCGAGCGCCGCGCCGCGCGCGGCCACATAGCCGTTGATGGCGTCGATCTCGGTCGGCCGGCCGCGGGCGAGGTCCTGCAGCATCGACGAGCGGTGGCGGGCGGTGGCCGGCACGAGCCGGCCGTAGAACTCGGCGCGATAGGCGCCGGCATCCGGCCAGCGGAGCACGATGCCCGCCGCCCGGGCCACGGCGAACGCCTCCGCGATCACCAGGTCCATCACCGCCCGCGCCTCCGCATCCTCCGCGAGCGCCCCGTAGGGCAGGTCGAGCAGCGCACCGAGCGGGTTCAGCGCCGCGTTGTAGAAGACTTTCGCCCAGAGCTCGGCGACGATCGCCTCGGTCTGCGCCGCGGGGATGCCCGCGTCGGCGAGGGCGCACGCCCAGGCGACGGCCCGCGCGCGCTGGCCGTCGGCGGCGGGCTCCAGCGCGCCGATCAGCACCGGATCGGCGCACACGGTCACCGTCGCCCGTCCCGGCTCCGGAAGCTCCGCCCCGAAGATCACGCGGGCGCCGAGCACCCGGGCCTGGCCGACCGCCGCGACCGCCGGCTCGAGCGTCCCGAGGCCGTTCTGCATGCAGACGAGCACGCCGTCCCGGTCGAGGAAGGGCGCCACCGTGTCGAGCATCTCGGCCGCATCGTACGCCTTGACGGTCAGGAAGATCGCGCGGTACGGGCCGCCGAGCTCGCCCTCGGCCGTGGCGCACTCCAGACCCGACACGCGGTGCGTGCCGAAGAGGCCGTCGATCGCGAGCCCGCGCGCCCGCACCGCGTCCATGTGGTCGCGCCGCCCGAGGAGCGTGACCGTCGAGCCGGCGGCGGCGAGCAGCCCGCCCACCACCGAGCCGACCGCGCCCGCACCCGCGATCAACACCGGCCCGCGCATGCCTCGCACGATACGTCCCGCACGCGGCGCGAACAAGGTCATGTTTGACCCTCGGATGGCCTTCCAGTACGGTCCGGCTCCCGTGATCCAGCCCGCTCGCTTGCAGGCGCTCTTCCTGGAGCTCGTCCAGATCGACAGCCTCTCCCGGCGCGAGGGCCGCATCGCGGCGCGGCTGGCGCGCGAGCTCGCAGAGCTCGGCGCCGAGGTGAGCTTCGACGGCGCCGGCGCCGAGATCGGCGGTGAGACGGGAAACCTGATCGCGCACGTGCCCGGCACCGTGGACGCGCCTGCGCTCCTCCTCTGCGCGCACATGGACACGGTCGAGCCGGGCGTCGGCGTCAGACCCGTCGTCGAGGACGATGTGATCCGCAGCGACGGCACGACGGTGCTCGGCGGCGACGACAAGTCGGGGGTCGCGATCGTCTGCGAGTGCGTGCGCGCCTGCCGGGAGGGCGGCTTCCGCCATCCTCCGCTCGACGTCGTGTTCACCGTCTGCGAGGAAGTGGGACTCCTCGGCGCCAGGCACCTCGACTTCGCCCGGCTCCGCGCCCGGAGCGGACTGGTGTTCGACAGCGACGCCGTCGGCTTCGCCTTCACGCGCGCGCCCGGCGCCAATCTCATCGAGGCGGTCGTTCGCGGGCGCGCCGCGCACGCGGGAATGGCGCCCGAGCGAGGCGTCAGCGCCATCCAGGTGGCGGCCGAGGCGATCGCGGCGATGCGGCTCGGCCGTATCGACCCCGAGACCACGGCCAACATCGGCGTCATCACCGGCGGGCGCGCGGTCAACATCGTCCCGGACGAGGTGCGCGTGCGCGGCGAGGCGCGCAGTCACGACCTCACGCGCCTCGCGACCCAGACCGAGCACATGCGGGCCTGCTTCGCCGAGGCCGCGGCGCGCCATGCGGGTGCGGCGGCCGAGGTCACCGTCACCCGGCAGTACGAGCCGATGGCGGTGCCCGACGACGCGCCGATCATGCGGCTCGTGGCCGCGGCCGCGGCGCGCGTCGGGCGTACGATCACGCCCGCGGGCATGGGCGGCGGCTGCGACGCCAACGTCCTCAACCGCCGGGGGTTGCAGGTGGTGAACCTCGGCACCGGCATGCGCGACATCCACACCACCGCGGAGTGGCTCCGGGTGAGCGACATGGTCGCGGCCGCGGAGGTCACGCTGGCGGTGATCGAGCTGGCGGCAGACCGGCCGCGCTGACCCTCACGCGGCCACACCCGCCTCCTTCGAGGCCGGCGCCCGGAGCGTGGGCAGCGTCGCGCCGGAGACGAGGAAGACGACGCCGCCCAGGAGCCCCGCGACGACGGTCACTCCGAAGGCGAGCAGGCTCAGAGTGACGGCGATCGAGTCGTCGATGTCGATGCGCGTCAGGAAGTAGAGGTACCCCCCTTCGCGCACGCCGACGCCGTTCACGCTGACGGGCAGGGCCGTCATCACGCTGATCACCGGGTGGAAGATGAGGCAGTAGGAGAAGGGGAGCCGGGCGCCGGCGGCCCGCGCCAGCACGTACTGCCCGGCGACCTGTGTCAGGTGAAACACCACCGACACGATGGCGGCCGTGGCGAGCAGGCGGCGGTCGCGCCAGAGGGGCGCGAGGTCGACCTCGACTTCACGGCGGAGCTCGCGCGTCCAGCGCCCGGCGGGCAGCAGCCGCACGAGCCGGGGCGCCGCCCACCAGCCGGCGACGAGCAGACCGCCGACGGCCACGGTGCCGAGGATCAGCGAGCGGGGAAACCGGTACTCCGGGAAGAGCAGGAAGCCGAGCGCGCCGAGCGCCACCAGCAACGCGAGCCCGGTCGCCCGGTCGAAGACCACGGAGCTGACGGCGAGCCGGCGGCGGCGCCCCGCGCCGAGGTAGAGCGCACGCACCAGGTCGCCGCCGAGCGTGCTCGGGCCGAAGAGGTTGAAGAACATCCCGATGAAGTAGAAGCGGCCGTAGTCCACGAGCGAGTGTTCGAACCCGAGCGCGCGCCCGATCCGGGACCACTTGTAGGCGCTGAGCGCCTGGCCGAGGAGGAAGAGGCCGAGCCCGACGAGCACGGGAGCGAGGCGCACGTGCGCCATGGCACGGGCGAGGTCGCCGAGGTCGACATCGGCGAGCACGTAGCCGATGATCCCTGCGCTCACCAGCACGCGCACGAGCCAGCGCGCCGCTTCCCGCCCGCGGACCATCCCGGCGATGATGTACATTCGACCGTCATTTGCAATCGTGCTAAGCGCCTCGCCCAATGTCTCCGGACCCGCGACAGGAGCCGGCCGGGCTGATCGTCGTCGGCGCGAGCGTCGGGGGGCTCGCGGCGGCCGTGATCGCGGCCGATCGCGGCTGCCGCACGATCGTGATCGAGCGCGGCAAGGAGCTCGGCGGCGGCGCGTCGCACGACGCCGAGGCGATCGCGGCGGCGGGCACCCGCTTCCAGCGCGACGCCGGGCTCGAGGACAGCCCCGAGCGCTTCGCGGCGGATATCCTCGCCGCCAGCCGTCACCACGTCGAGCAGGAGCTCGCACTGGCGCTCGGCGAGCAGGGAGCGCCGCTCGTCGAGTGGCTGGCGGACCGCTGCGGGCTCGGGGTGGAGCTGATGGCGGCGTTCACGGGTGCGGGACACTCGGTGCCGCGGCTGCACGCCCCGGGCGATCAGGGCGGTGCGAGCCTGCTCGCGGCGCTCGCGCGCGCCGCGAGCCGCCACACGCGCGTCAGCGTGCGTCCGGGGCTCGTGGCCGAGCGCCTGGTCCGCGACGACGCCGGGAGGGTCACCGGCCTCGCCGTGCGACCCGAGCGGCGCGGTGCGGGGCAGACGTTGGCCGGGCCGGTGCTGCTCGCCTGCGGCGGCTTCGCCGCCTCCGACGCGCTCGTCGCGGCGCACTGTCCGGCGGCGGCCGGCCTCCCGTACTTCGGCTGGCCGGGCTCCGTCGGCGAGGCGCTGCGTCTCGGTGTGGAGGCAGGCGCCCAGACACGGCACCTGGACGCCTGCCTGGTGACGCCGCTCCTCGCCATGCCGGGCGCGCTGGCGGTGACCGCGCCGCTCGTCGAGCTCGGCGCGATCCTCGTGAATCAGGCGGGCCGCCGCTTCGCCGACGAGACGGCGGAGCGCCTCGTGCTCGCAACGGCCGTGCGGGGGCAGCCCGGGCACGTGGCCTATCTCCTGTTCGACGAGCGCATCGCCACCGCGGCGCGCACGGCCGACCCATTCTTCGCCCGGATCGTCCTGCCGCGCACCGGCCGGCGGGCGATGACGCTCGAGGCCCTGTCGAAGCAGTTCGAGATCGACGCCGAGGCGCTCACGCTCACCGTCGACACCTTCAACGGCAACGTCGAGCTCGGCGGGGACCCCTTCGGGCGCGAGCGCTTCGGCGGCCCGCTCGAGCCGCCCTTCCACGCCATCCGCGTGACGGGCGCCCGCTGGCGGACGTTCGGGGGCCTGGCCGTCGATCGGACCGCGCACGTTCTCGACGCTGCCGGGAGACCGATCCCGGGCCTGTATGCCGCGGGCGGCGCCGCCGAGGGCCTGGGCGGGGATGGCACCGAGGGCTGGCTGCCCGGGACCGACGCGCTCGCCGCGCTCGCGCTCGGCCGTCTCGCGGCGCTCGACGTCGTGGCGCAGGCGAGCGCGGCGGCTGCGGAGCCCGCGCGTTGATGGAATCTCCGCGCGCGCCGCGCGCGCGGCCGAGCGAAGCGAGCGGGGAGTGAGGACCCGGCGGGCTTCGCCCGCCGGGGCGAGGGGCGGAGCCCCTCGCTTAAATCGAGAACACGCGCTCGGCGTTCCGGTAGAGGAACAGCTCCTGGGTCTCGGCGTCGAGCTCCAGCGTCTCCAGCTCCTGGAGGCAGTCCTTCGCGGGCCAGGCGGGGTGGTTCGAGCCGAAGAGGACCTTCTTTCGTCCGTGGGTGCGGAGGTAGTCCACGAGCTCGCGCGGGTAGCGGCGAACCTTGTATGCGGAGGTGTCGATGTAGACGTTCGGGTACTTGGTCGCGAGCGAGATCATCTCCGCGCACCACGGATAGCCGATGTGGCCCCCCACGATCTTGAGCTCGGGAAAGTCGAGCGCGACGTGATCGAGGTATGGAATCGGCCGGCCGGGCTCCGAGGGACACAGGGGCCCGGTGTGTCCGACTTGCAGGCAGAAGGGAATGCCGAGCTCGACACACTCGGCATGGAGCGGGTAGTAGCGGCGATCATCCGGCGGGAGGTTCCAGAGCCACGGCACGATGCGAAGCGCGCGGAACCCGAGCTGGCGCACGCAGCGACGGAGCTCTCGCACCGCGTCCATCGGACGGTAGAGGTCGACCGAGGCAACTCCCACCAGCCGGTCCGGATGCCGGCGAACGAAACCGGCGACCTCATCGTTGGAGATGATTGGGCCCTGGGGGCCCCACCAGGCGCAGATGAGCCCGAGGCGCACGCCCGCCTCGTCCATCGCCTGGATCGTCGCCTCGAGCGGGATCTCCACGTCCGGGAGGCCGCCGTGCGACCAGCGGCGCAACGAGTCGAACACCGGCTGGGCGAGGAACGTCTTCGAGGGGTGCTGCATCCAGACGTCGACCACACGCTTTTCCATGATGCGGAGATTCTCGCGCGTGGTGTTGCCGATGCAATCGCTAGCCGAAGAAGATCGACTGGCGACGGCTCGTGAGGCGGGTGACCATGGCCTGGACTCTCCGGCGGACCCTGGCCGCTTCGGCGCGCGCCCGCGGCGGTCGCGCCTCGCCCTCGGGCACCGAGAGGCGCAGCGGCTTCCCGAAGCGGATGAACCACTTGGTCGGGAGCGGGATCGTGCCGAGCAAGCCGAGGAGCGGGAAGAAGGGCGTCAGCGGGACGTACGGCACGCCGACCAAGCGCCCGACGCTCTCGGCGCGGCCGACCACCGGGTAGATCTCCTCGGCGCCCACCACGGCTACCGGCACGACGGGCACGTCGAGCGCGGTCGCCAGCCGGACGAACCCCGAGCTGAACTGCCGCAGCCGGTAGCGCTCCGCGAAGGTCTTCGCCACGCCCGGAACGCCCTCCGGAAAGAGCAGCACGAGCTCCCCCGCCTGGAGAAGTGCCAGCGCGTTCTCGCGCGTGGCAACCGCGCCACCCACCTTGCGGTAGAACGTCGCCACCGCCCCCATGTTCTCGACGAAGCGATCGTAGAGGAAGCGCAGCGTGCGCGCCCGGCGCAGCTCGACGGCGGTGACGATCATGGCGCCGTCGAAGGGGATCGCCCCGGAATGGTTCGCGAGCAGCAGCGCCGGCCCGGTGGCCGGCAGATGGTGCGCGCCGCTCACCTCGATACGCCAGTACCGGTCGTGGAGGAAGCGGACCGCCGGCAGCAACAGCTGCCGCATGGCGGGGTCCATCCCGAACGGGTCCTTGCCCGGCTCGGCTTCCAGCGTGACGGCTGGAGCCGCGGTGCCCGCGCCCTTCCCGCCTCCGCGCACGCGATTCCCCTCCTTCCGCGGCGGCGTATATCCCAGATCGGACGGGGAGGACAAGTCGAATCTCGAGGACATGAATCACGCAAGAGCGAGCGTCGCCGTGCCGAGCACCCAGCGTTCTCCTTCGTCGCCCTCGAGCCAGACGTCCAGCTCGATGGAGCGGCTCGCGCTCTCCTTCTGCGTGACGGCCGCACAGAGACGGATCGTCCGGTCGGGCAGCACGAGCCCGCGAAAGGTCGTCCCGAGCCGGCGGAGCGTGCCCGGCCCCGCCCACGCCTCGAGGAAGCTCGCCAGGAGGCCCATGCTCATGTTGCCCGGGGTGATCATCCCGGGGAGCCCTTCCCGGCGCGCACCCTCGTCGTCGGTGAAGCGGGGCGACCACTGGCCGCCGGCGCGCGCGTAGGCGCGGACCTGGTCCTTCGAGAGGAAGAGCGACCGCACGGGGAGCTCGTCGCCCTCCTGCACGTCCTCGAAACGGCGCCGGACGGCCATGCGGACCTACCGGTGCATGAAGCGGTTGTCGACCACCGCCACTGTCTCGCGGCGCTGGTTGGTCAGGGTGTAGCGGATGACCACGAAGATCATGCTGCCCGTCCGCCCCGTCTTCTCGTACACCTCGTGGACCGTGGAGCAGACCTCGATCGTGTCGCCCGGCCGGATCGGCTCGCCGAGCTGGATGTCCTTGCCGGCGTCGAAGCCGCTGCGCACGTCGATCAGCTTGAGCAGGATTTCGGGATAGAAACGGCCGCCGCGGAAGCGGACGCAGAAGGTCGGGTGCGCGACGAGACCGGGACCCGGCTCGGTGTACTCCGGATGGGTCTCGCCGAGCGCCCGCGCGAAGGCGATCAGCTCCTCGGCCGTGACCGGGCCCTCGACCGTGCGGTCGAACTCCTGGCCGATGATCGCCGGGTCGAGCGCGAGCGGCACCCGCGGAAGCTAGGACATCGGCTCGGCCGTCGCAACGGAGGGATCTCAACGCGCCCGCCGGAAGTCGACGGGCCGGTAGCGCCCGCCCCGCAGCTCGCGGACCAGATCGTCCATCGACCGCACGGGGGCCTCGAACTCCGTCGCGCACACGCCGACGAAGCTCACGAGGTGCGAGTCGCTGCCGCCGTAGGCCTGGTAGTCGAAGCGCCGGATGAGCTCCGCGACACGCGCGTCCTCGCCCTTCCTGCTGCCGCCGTTGAGCGCCTCGACCGCGACCACGCCCTCGAGCGGCGGCTTGCGCGCGTAGTGGTCGCAGAGCCCGACCGTCGGGCGCCCCGGATGGCACGGGAGTGCGACGCCGCCGAGCCGCCCGACCTCGGTGATCAGGTCCTGGGCCGGCAGGCGAACGTCGGTGAAGTCGAAGCGGGCGAGGATGTCGCGGTTGACCCCGTAGACGAGCACGTGGCCGTAGTCGGTCTCCACCTCGGCAGCATTGAGGATGAGGAAGCCGTACCGGTCCTCGAGCGCCCGGTAGTCGCGCGCGAGGTCGAACTGGCGGTGCTCGGTGAGCACGATGCCGTCGAGCGGCCGCTCGGCGCGCTTGCGCTGCAGGACCTTCAGGTAGGCCTCGACGGGCGCGCGGCTATCGTCGGAGAGTTCCGAGTGGAGGTGCAGGTCGAGGATCATGGTGTTCGGCAAAGAGTCGTATCGCGACGCACGGACGTCGAGCAACCGAGCGGCCTCAGAAAGCTCGCTGAGGCGCCGCGCGCCTGTACCACCGAGCTCACGCGTGGTAGCGTCCCGACGGATGATCGACCAGGTCGCTGCCGCTCTGACGCCGGATCACCCCTTCGTGGGGGCCGTCCGGGATCAGGTGCGGCACGTATACGGCGAACGCCTCGTCTCCCTTGCGCTGTTCGGCTCGGTGGCGCGGCGGACTGCTCGACCGGGCTCGGACCTGGACCTCTTCCTCGTGATCGAGGGCCTGCCGCACGGGCGGCGCGCCCGGCTCGAGACCTTCGACCCCGTCGAGCGCAGCCTCGCGACCCGGATGGAGGCGCTCGCGCGGGCTGGGGTCATGGTCGAGCTGTCGCCCGTGCTGCGCACGCCGGAGGATCTCCGAACTCCGAGCCCCCTCCTGCTCGACCTGACCGAGGACGCGGTGATCCTACAGGACGAGGGTGGCGTGCTGCGGGCGGCCCTCGAGGATCTGCGGCAACGTCTCCGCCGGCTCGGCTCGCGCCGCATCTGGGTCGGGACTCGTTGGTACTGGGACCTGAAGCCCGACTATCGCCGAGGGGAGATCATCCGTCTGTGACGAGCATCTCGCTCGCGCGGAGCTACTTCCTGAAGGCCCGCAAGCGCCTGCGGGCGCTCGAAATCCTCTTCGACGAGGAGGCGTACTCGGACGTTGTCCGCGAGGCCCAGGAGCTGGTGGAGCTCGCGCTCAAGGGGATGCTCCGCTTCATCGGCATCGAGCCTCCGAAGCAACACGACGTGGGGCCTCTGCTGCTCCAGTACCGCGATCGCCTCCCGCCCTCCGTCGGAGCAGGGGCCGAACGCCTCGCGGAGATCTCCCACCGGCTCCGCAAGGAACGCGAGTTCGCGTTCTACGGTGATGAGGACTTCATTCCGACTGACGAGTACACGCGCGAGCAGGCTGCGGAGGCCGTGGAGGACGCGCGTTGGGTGGTCGGTCTCCTCGACCCGTTTCCGGCGCGGGACCCGCAAGCATGAACTCCCTCACACCGGCCGGAACTTCGCGAGCGTGATCTCGGCCGTCACGTCCTCGAACACGACCTCGACCGGCATGCCGATGCGGACGTCGTCCGGCGCGCAGCCGACGAGGTTGGTGAGGAGCCTCGGACCTTCCGCGAGCTCGACCATGGCGAGCACGTAGGGGAGCTCCTCGCGAAATCCCGGCGTCTGGTTCTGGTGCGTGACGGTGAACGTGTAGACCGTGCCGCGGCCGCTCGCCCTCACCCACTCGGTCGCCGACGACAGGCACGCGGGGCAGAGCGCGCGAGGATAGAAGCGTGCCGCGCCACAATCGCGGCAGCGCTGGAAGTAGAGCTCGTGCCGCGCGAGCGCCTCCCAGTAGCCGCGCGACTCCTCGTCGACGCGCGGCAGCGGCTTCTTGTAGGACCTCGGCTCCGCCATCTCACGCCTGTCCCAGGATCATGGTGACGCCGCTGTGCCGCTGGCCGAGCATGCCGCCCGTGCCGTGGACGAGCGCGAGCTTCGCGTCCGGCACCTGCGCCGGGCCGGCGCCGCCGCGGAGCTGCCGCACCGCCTCGATGACCAGGAAGATGCCGCGCATACCGGGGTGGTTCGACGACAGCCCGCCGCCGTCGGTGTTGACCGGCAGCGCGCCGCCGAGGCCGATGCGGCCGTCGGCGCAGAAGGCGCCACCCTCGCCCGGCTTACAGAAGCCGAGCGCCTCGAGCGTCACGAGGACGGTGATCGTGTAGGAGTCGTAGACCATGCAGCAGTCGATGTCGTCGTGCCGGACGCCGGCGCGCGCGAGCGCCAGCGGGCCCGACTGCCGCGCGGCGATGTCGAGCAGGTCGTGCCGGCCGACGCCGAGGTGACGGACCGCCTCGGCGCCGCCGAGGATGAGCACCGGCGGTTTCGCGAGGTCGCGCGCGCGCTCCGTCGAGGTGAGGACGAGCGCGCCGCCGCCGTCGGAGATGACGCAGCAGTCGAGCAGGTGGAGCGGCGAGGAGATCATGCGCGAGGCGAGCACGTCCTCCACCGTGATCGGCTCCCGGTACTTCGCATTGGGGTTGAGACCGGCGTGCCGCCGCATGGTGACCGCGATCTCGGCGAGCTGGGCGCTGCTCGTGCCGTACTCGTGCATGTGGCGCTGGGCGACCATGGCGTACGAGCCGACCACGGTGGGCCCGAAGGGCGCCTCGAACTGATCGGGCGGCTCGCCGACGAGCGTGCCGGCCGTGCCGATCGCAAAGCGCTCGGAGGCGGCGGTCGAGCCGTAGGTCACGAGCGCCACCTTGCAGAGCCCCGCCGCAATCGCCGCGGCCGCGTGGAGGCAGTGGGAGACGAAGGAGGAGCCGCCGATCGACGTCGAGTCGACGTGGTCGGGCCGGAGGTCGAGGTGGTGGCAGAGCGAGAGGAGCCCGATCGGCCCGACGCCGCTCGTGAAGAAGCCGTCGACGTCGCGGATGGTGAGTCCCGCGTCGGCGAGCGCGCCGCGCGCACTCTCGGCGTGGATCTGGAACGCCGTCATGTGCGGCGCGAAGCGCGTCGGATGCTCCCACGCGCCCGCGATCGCGGTCCTGCCCCAGATGCTCATGGGAGCGTCGCCGCGAAGGAGGCCACCAGATGGTTGAACCGATCGGCCTGCTCGAGCGGCGCCTGGTGCCCGGCCCCGGGGATGACCTCCAGCCGCGCACCCCGGATGCCGCGCGCCAGCTCCTCGGCGAGCGCGACGGGGGTCACCTGGTCGTCGGCGCCGGCCACCACCAGTGTGGGCGTCCGGATGCGGGCGAGGAGGTCGCGACCGTCGAAGGCCTGGCAAGCAAGCAGATCGGTCAAGCGGACGCGCGGGTCGGTCTTCACCTGCTCGGTCCAGGCCTCGCGCATGAGGTCGATCCCCGTCGCGGGGGAGAATGTCTCCGTGGTGAACTGCTGAGGGAGGCGGCCACGGACGACGTCGCGGAGCACGGCAAGGTTCTCGTCCCGGATCGGGAACCGCGCCGCAGCGCAGGCGAGCACGAGGCCCTGGAGCAGCTCGGGGCGACGCGCGGCGATCGTCATGCCGATGGCCGCACCCATGCTGCGCCCGACGAGGACGACCGGCCGGAGCCGCAGCGCCGCGGCGAAGCGCACGACGAAGTCGGCGTAGGCATCGATGGTCGGCAGGCCCTCGATGCCGCTCGACCGCCCGTGGCCGGGAAGGTCGAGCGCGACCACGCTGTTGTCGATGGCCGCCGCCTCTACTTGGCGTCGCCACATGCCGGCGTTGCTGCCCGCCGCGTGCACGAGCAGGAAGAGCCGGCCGCGATCGAGCGCGGGCGGGACGTCGGGCAGCGTCGTCGGACCGCTGTGCAGGTAATGGACGGCGACGCCGTCGAGGGTCACGTACTTCGCGGGCACGGCCGCCTGTCTAGGACGCCGCCGCGCGCGCTGTCAATTCATGGCGGGAACGTGGTGGGAACGTGTTGCCAGCGAGGCAGCCGACGCCGGCCCGGGCCGCGTCCCGCCGGCACCCGCTACCCGGGGTGTCCTTCAAGTGCGACATGGAGGTTAGACGCCGGAGTCTCGCCAAGGGGGGCTGCGGGGATCCGTGGGGCACCGTCCGAGACGCGTCCGCTCCCGTGTCCTCCTCCTGCCTACCCTATGGATTCCATATACCACGGATTCATGGTACCGAAGAGGTCCGAACGAGGCGCTGATCAAAAGGAGCCGAACGATGGGCAAGGTATCGGCCGTCTCGGTCTTGAGCGTCGGACAGACGGGGCAAGTAACCATACCGGCCGAGTTTCGAAAGGCACATGCCCTCACAGGAGGAGCCAAGCTGCTCGCCGTGAGGATGGGGGATACGCTCGTCATGGCGCCCCACGACGCGATGCTCGAGTCCATCTGCCTGCGCCTGGAGGAGGCGATGCGGGGAGCGGGGCTGTCGCCGCGCGAGCTGGAGGCTGCGGCCCTCGAGGAGCGTGAGGCCATCGTCGCGAAACGCTACGGAGGCTCGCCAGGTCGTCGGCGTCACCCGCGGCGGTGACCCGCCCGCGCGTCTTTCTCGACAGCGGCGTCCTGATCGAAGGACTCGTGTCGCCGTGGAGCGCCGCACGTGGCGTCCTGATCCTCGGGAGGGCGGCGCTGTTCACTTTCGTCGTCGCAGAGATCGTCGTGGAGGAAGCCGAACGGGCACTTCTTCGGAAGCTCGCCCAAGGCTACGGTGGGGTAGCACGGCTCCGGGACGATTTCCGGCTTCTCATGAAGCGTTTGCGCGTCGAGCGCATTCAGCACGTGTCGCCGGCGCGGTTTGAGGCCGCCCGACGGCTGATCCGCCACGTGAACGATGCGCCGGTGCTCGCTGCCGCGATGGTGGCAGGGCCCGACTGGTTGGTCACCGGCAACACGAAACACTTCACCGTGACCGTGGCGCGACGGACCGGGCTTCGCATCGTCACGCCAACTTCGTTCCTGGAGCAGTCGGGCGCCATCCTTCCCTCGTGACCGCCGACGACGCCGGCGTCAGGGCCCTGCCGTGTACTGGCACAACGGTATCCCGGCACGCCCGAGCGCGGCGTCGTCTCAACTGGCTGCTAACGATCCCTGCGGCAGGGGCACGATGCAAGGCTTCCACGATGGCCGAGAAGATACTCCTGGCGAGGCGGCCGGTCCTCATGCTACCCGACCGCGCTCACCCGTTCGCGCGGTGCGACCGACCGGGTAGACCTCGCCCCCGATCTGCAGGTGTCAGGGGGAACGTCGCCAGCCGCCTTGCCCTGTGGCTCATTTTTCTCGTTGACAAGTCTTTCGAGGAGGGCGTAGCGTGTCAAGCCGGGGGGAAAACTATCATGCGATCGATGTTTGGCCTGCTCCTCGCGTCCGCGATCCTGGCCTTTAGGTCGTCGGCCATCGCCGCCCCCGGTGATCCCTTCGGCGGGGACGATGCCGGCTGCATCCCGCCGACGGCAGCCGTCGGGAGGTGCGAGGACGGGGTCCAGAAGGCGCTGACAAAGTACATCCAGACCGTGATCAAGTGTCACATCAAGGCGGCCGACGCGGCCGTGAACAGCATGCCCTTCGACGAGGAGCTGTGCGAGTCCGACCCGTCGACCGCCAAGGGCGCGAAGGAGAGGTACGACGCGGCGATCGCGAAGCTCGCGCTCACCTGCAGCGGGCAGTGCGCGGTCCTCAATGCGCCGGGGCTGCGGGCGACGGTCGAGACGCTTCTCGACGACGGCAACGGGGCTATCTACGGCTGTCCGGGAGCGCCCTTCGGCGGGGATGACGCCGGCAACGTGCCGACCGATCCCCTCACCGCGAAGTGCGAGGACGGGGTGGCGAAGGCGAATACGAAGTACATCCAGGCGGTCACCAAGTGCCACATCAAGGCCGCGGACGCGGGCGTGAAGGGGAAGCCGTTCGACGAGGAGCTGTGCGAGTCCGACCCGGTGGGCGGGAAGGGCGCGAAGGAGAAGTACGACGCCGCGATCGCCAAGCTGGCGCTCAGCTGCCCGGCGTGCAGCACGGCGAACGCGAGCGCGCTCCGCGCGGCCACCGAGGTGAGCATCGAATGTCACAACGGCGACATCTACTGCGACGGGACCACGCCGAGCGCGTGCGCCGCGAACTGTCCGACGAACACCAGCACGACAATGTCGCCGACGACCACCACCACCACCACATCCACAAGCACGACGACGAGCACAACCCTCCCCGTCTGCTTCCAGGATCTGGCAGACGGCACGATCCTCGACACTTGCACCAATCTCCAATGGGAGAAGAAGACCACCCCGGTAGACAGCGGAGTGAACGCCGCGGACCTGCATGATGTGGACAACCGCTACAGCTGGGCGGGCCAGTGCACGGTGTATCCCAACAACCTGTGCCAGCCGAATCTGGCGGCCGAAACCGCGTGCAAAGCGCAGACGCATTCCGCGCCCTGGAGCTGCGAGCAGTGCCCGAGTTACTTGGGAACATGCGACGTGTACGGGGCGATCACGACGGTGTGGGACTGGCTGACGCAGGTGAATGCGGAGTCCTTCGCCGGGCACTCGGACTGGCGTCTGGCGACCACCGCGGGCTGTTGTGGGTGGGAGACCGGGGATCTGGAGGAGCTTGGGTCGATCCGCGACTTGGGCCAGGGCATCTGCGGAGGTGGGAGTGGGGCGTGTATCGATCCGATCTTCGGGCCGACGGCCGCGGCAGACTACTACTCGGCCTCGACCGCCGGGAACGACGGGAACGCCGCGGGGATCGTGCCCTTCGACAGTGGCGGGCTGGGCATCGGAGGCAAAATGTACGGCATGCGCGTCCGGGCGGTCCGGTAGCGCTCGCGGCCAAACGCCCGTTTCGAGGGCTCTATGCGTGAAGCTGGCCGGGTACGAAGGCGGTCGTTCAAAGTCCGTAATGTTGGTACCGTCAAGTCGGGTCTTTGAAGCTCAGAGCGTCCTCACGGCCGCAAACAAGTCTACCCGCTACCGCCGTGGGGCTGCGGTTATGAGTCCGTCCTCGAGAAATGCGGCAGCGCGTTCCCCGCGATCACGTCGCGGTAGAAGTACGCCGCCGGCCGCGGCCGGCGCGCGAGCGTGCCGGGCGCCAGCCCGATCAGCCCGAAGTGGCGGGCCCAGCCCTCCGCCCATTCGAAGTTGTCCATCAGCGACCAGTAGAAGTAGCCGCGCACGTCGGCCCCGGCCGCGATGGCGTCCGCCACCTGGGCGAGGTGCGCGCCGAGGTAGCGCGTGCGGGCGTCCTCGTCG
>VBKF01000175.1 GCA_005888095.1 Deltaproteobacteria bacterium
CTCCTGCAACGTGCCCATCTCCGCCGCCAGCGTCGGCTGGTAGCCCACGGCGCTGGCTGTCCGCCCGAGTAGCGCCGAGACCTCGGAGCCCGCTTGCGAGAACCGGAAGATGTTGTCGATGAAGAGCAGCACGTCCTGGTTCTTCTCGTCGCGGAAGTACTCGGTGATCGCGAGGCCGGAAAGCGCGACGCGCAGGCGGGCGCCCGGGGGCTCGTTCATCTGACCATAGACCAGGGCGATCTTCGACGCGCTCAGGTCCTTCTCGTTGATGACGCCGGCCTGCGCCATCTCGTGGTACAGGTCGTTGCCCTCACGCGTCCGCTCGCCGACGCCCGCGAACACGGACACGCCACCGTGCAGCTTCGCGACGTTGTTGATGAGCTCCATGATGACCACGGTCTTGCCGACGCCGGCGCCGCCGAACGCACCGATCTTGCCTCCCTTCAGGAACGGACAGATGAGATCGATGACCTTGATTCCGGTCGACAGGACCTGCGGTGACGTCGATTGCTCAGCCAGCGGCGGTGGCGGGCGGTGGATCGGGTAGCGCTTCTCGGCGTCGACGGGCCCGCGCTCGTCGACCGGGTTCCCGGTCACGTCGAACACGCGACCCATGACGCAATCGCCGACCGGCATCGAGATCGGCCCGCCACTGTCCGTGACTTCGTACCCGCGCTTGAGGCCCTCGGTACCGGCCATGGAGATGGCGCGCACGCGTCTGTCGCCGAGGTGCTGCTGCACCTCGAGCGTCAGCCTCATCGGCTGGTTTTGCACGGTGCACTCGACCGCCAGCGCGTTGTAGATCGCGGGGAGCGCGCCCGGAAACTCCACGTCCACCACCGGACCCACGACCTGAACGATCCTGCCCGTGTTCATGCTCCGACCCTTCCCGGCCTCACTCGGCCTGGCCTCCGGCGATCTCGAGCAACTCCTGCGTGATGCGTCCCTGGCGCAGCTTGTTGTATTCGAGCGTCAGGTGTCCGATCATCTCGACTGCGTTGTCGGTAGCGCCCTTCATCGAGACCATCCGGGCGCTCTGTTCACTCGCTTTTGCGTTCAGCAGTACCAGGTGGATGAAGATGTTCAGGTAATGCCCGAGCAGGTAGCCGATGATGTCCTCGGCATTCGGCTCGAAAAGAACCTCCGTCCTGTCGGCCGCCAGCGCTTCCGGCGGCGGCGCTCCGGGCACCTCCACTCCTCTGATGTCGCCGACGGGGAGGAACTCGAGCATCAGCGGCTGCTGGACGAGCGTGTTGACGAACCGCGTCGCGACCACCCGGACCTCGTCGACCTCGCGCTTCAGGAAGAGATCGCGGGCGAGCGCAGCGATCGCACGGGATTCAGCGAACCGAGGCGTGTCGCCGTACGGAAAGTCGGCGACGAGCTGCCGGCGGGTGCGCGCGACGAACTGGGCCGCCTTCCGTCCGGCCGTGATGAAGACCGTCGACTGCGGATCGTACTCCGCAACGAGGCGGAACAGATTGCTGTTGAGCGCGCCGCACAAGCCCTTGTCGGACGCGACCAGGATGACCGCCCGCTTGCGAACCGCGCGCACTTCGAGCAGGGGATGTTTGAAATCGATCGGGCGCGTCGTCGCCTTCCGCTGGATGCGGTAGAGCAGCTGCACGAACGGCCGCACTTGAATGGCGGCCTCCTGGGCCTTCCGCATCTTCGAGGCCGCGACCATCTGCATCGCCCTGGTGATCTGCGCCGTGTTGCCGATCGACCTGATCCGACGACGGATGTCTCGAGCGCTCGCCATCGATCATTTCCAGATCTGCTTGAACTGATCCGCAGCCGCTCTCAGCTCTGCCGATAGCGGGTCGCTGAGCGCTCCTTCTCGTCCGATCTTCGCGAGTAGATCGGCTTTCGACGACGTCAAGTACTCGGTCAGCCTGGTCTGATAGTCCTTGATGCGGTCGACGCGGATCTCGTCTACGTATCCGTTTTGCACGATCCACAGCAGGGCCACCTGCACCTCGACCGGAATCGGGTCGTGCTGCGGCTGGTTGAACAGCTCGATGATGCGTTTCCCGCGGTCGATCTTCGCCTGCGTCGCCGCGTCGAGCTCCGAGCCGAACTGCGCGAACGCCGCGAGCTCGCGGAACTGCGCCAGGTCGCCCTTGAGACGCCCGGCGACCTGCTTCATCACCTTCAGCTGGGCGGCCGAGCCGACGCGGGACACCGACAGGCCGACGGAAATCGCGGGACGGGTACCCTGGTAGAACAGGTCGGTTTCCAGATAGATCTGACCGTCCGTGATCGAGATGACGTTGGTCGGGATGTACGCCGAGACGTCGCCCGCCTGCGTCTCGATGATCGGCAGGGCGGTCAGCGACCCGTTGCCCCACTTCTCGCCGACTCGGGCGGCGCGCTCCAGCAATCGGCTGTGAAGGTAGAACACGTCGCCCGGATACGCCTCGCGACCGGACGGCCGCTTCAACACGAGCGAAACCTGTCGGTAGGCCACGGCGTGCTTCGACAGGTCGTCGTACACGATCAGCGCGTCCATGCCGTTGTCCATGAACCATTCGCCCATGGCGGCACCCGCGAATGGCGCGAGGTACTGGCTCGTGGCCGAGTCGGCCGCCGGTGCGGCGACGACGATCGTGTAGGGCATCGCCCCGGCCTCTTCGAGGGTCGAGATGATGCGCGCGATCGTCGATTGCTTCTGGCCGATCGCCACGTAGATGCAGTAGAGCGGACGATAGGTCTGGTCGCCGGCGGCTCCCGCGGCCGCGTTGAGGCGCGCCTGGCTGATGATCGTGTCGATGCAAATGGTCGTCTTGCCGGTCGAACGGTCGCCGATGATGAGCTCGCGCTGACCGCGGCCGATCGGGATCATCGCGTCGATCGCCATGATTCCTGTCTGCACCGGCTGGCTGATTGGCCGTCGCCGCATGATCCCCGGCGCGATCTTCTCGACCGGATACGCGACGTCGCTCGCGACCGGTCCCTTTCCGTCCAGGGGCTCCCCGAGCATATTCACGACCCGGCCGAGCAGCCCCTTGCCGACCGTCACCTGGAGCAGCTTGCCGGTCGTGCGGACCTCCCCGCCCTCCTCCAGCCGCGTGTAGTCGCCGAGAATGATGACGCCGACGTCGGTGTCTTCGAGGCTCAGCGCCAAGCCGGTGATGCCGTGGCCGAGATCGAGCATCTCGTTGAGCATGACGTCGCTCAAACCCTCGACGCGCGCGACGCCGTCGCCGATCTCGCGAATCACGCCCACGTTCCGTCTGGCGACGGTGGCCTTGGCACCCGCGATCCGTGCTTCGATTTCCTCTACCAGCGTGCTCATCGATTCACCGCTCCGCTAGAAGCGCGCCTCGAGGGCGTCCAGGCCGGCCCTGACGCTGCCGTCGTAGACATCGCTGCCCACCTTGACACGCATCCCCCCGATCAACGCCGGGTCGACGACGAACGTGGTCTCGACCGCCGGGCCGTACCTGCGCGCGAGCCGTTCCTCGACGGCGGCCCGCACATCGGCGTCGAGCGGGGCTGCGCTTTCGACCTGAGCCACCCGCCGAGCGCGATCGAGCTTCACCAGTCGCAGAAAGTGCGACAACACCGCCACGCCTCCGCTCCGCCTCGACTCGATCACGCGGTCGACGACCTGGCGGATGCGACTTTCGTCCAGCGATCCGTTCACCAGGCAGAGACGCCAGAGTCGTTTCGCGTCCCGTCGCACCTGTCGAGCGGTTTTCATGTCAATTGCCGGGCGGTTTCCTCGGCCAGCCGTCGTTGATCGTCCGCCGACAGGATCTTGCCGGTCACCGCGGCGGTCGTCTTGACGACGAGTCGGCCCACTTCGCGCCTGAGCTCGCCCATCATGCGAGTGTGTTCGCGAGCCGCAGCATCGTGCGCCTGGCGCACGATCTGCTCGGCGGCCGCGAGCGCCCGCTGCGTTCCCTGTTCCTTCACGCGTCGCGCGACGCCGCGGGCTTCCTCGATGAGCCGGGCCGCGTCGGCGTGGGCGGCGGCCATGACTTCCTGACGCTGCGTCTCGATGGCGGCCAGCGTCGCGTTGATCCTTTCCGTGTTGGCCAGACCCTGCGCGATCTGCTTCCGGCGCTCTTCGAGCATCTGCAGCACCGGCTTGTACGCGAGCCAGTAGAGCAGGGCGCAGACGATCGAGAAGCTGATCACCTGCGCCACCAGGTGAGGCCAGTCCACACCGAAGGTCGCGGCGATCTCTCCCACTCGACCGCCAGCGCTCGATTCCACCATCACGGAAAGAACATTCATGACCGCACACGCATCTCGTGCAGGTAGGGCGTCACCGGCACTCCGCGCCCGACGGTCCTACTTCACGAGGAACAACGTGTAGAACACGATGGCTTCCGCGAACGCGATGGCGAGGATCGACTGGACCATCACCTGCGTCGCGGATCCGGGATTCCGGCCCACCGCTTCCGCAGCTTTCGCGCCAATCAAACCCACGGCCAGGGCCGCTCCCAGGGCCGCGATACCGACGTGAAGATTGCCGATCATTTTCTTTCTCGCCCCTTTCTTGTGACTCGCGCATACCGCATTCGAAGCGGTCAGGGCTTGTTTCGATTCAATCGTGCCCCGTCGCCGGCCTTTCCTCGTGATGCTGACAGATCAGCAGCGTGAAGACGGCGGTCAACAACGTGAAGACGAGCGCCTGCACCAGACCGACCAGTAGTTCCAGAAAATAAAACGGGACCTGCACGAGCCAGGCGATGTACGGAACCCGGGCCATCGTTTCCAACATCGTCTCCCCGGCAAAGATGTTTCCGTAGAGACGAAAACTCAGCGAGATCGGTCGGAACAGAATCGAAACGATCTCCAGGCAGCCCGCGGCGAAGAACACGACGAGCATGAGGATCTTCAATGGGCCGGCGGTTTCACCCTTCGGCGCGAAGAGCTCCTTGAAGAATCCCTTCGGGCCGTTTTCCTGCACTGCCCACACGATCCAGCACGCGAAGAAGACGAGCGCCATGGCGAGCGTCATGTTCACGTCGGCATTGACGCCGCGGAACAACGGCTGTTCGATCCTGAAGCCGGCATCGGTCCGGTGCCCCCATCCGATCGAGCCGACGCCGGGAACCAGGCCGGCCCAGTTCGCGGCGAGAATGAAGATGAAGATGGTGCCGAAGAACCAGAACGTCCGTTCGACCAGGTGATGGCCAATGATTCCCTCGAGGAAGTGATAGAGCCCTTCGATGAGCCACTCGAGGAGGTTCTGCGGTCCGTCCGGGACCTGCTTCATGCTCCGCGTCGCCGTCTGGGCGAAGACGATGAGGCCGACGGCGACGATCCACGTCACGACCATGGAGTTGGTGATCGGAAAGCCGAACGGCGTGGCGATCTCGACCGCCTTCTGTGACAGGCCGTGTTCCATCTCACCCACCGTGCTGCGGTGTTGCCGGCCTGATCGTCGGCCTTCGCGCGGCGCGCGCGGACGGCGGGGATGGGGTCGCGCGATCTCCGCGACGGACGAGGAGAGCCGCTCGCACTAGCACCCACCTGCCTTCTCGACCGCGAGCGCGACCGCCTCCGTGTACGTGACGTCGACCACGTCACCGGCTGCCGCGTAGGCGATCGACCGCCGGTACTCGACGCGCACCACGTCGCCCCTCTCGACCTGCCGGAGGTTGTGCACCGCGGGACCGGCGACGACGGTGAACATCGCGCCGTCGGGACGCCTGAGGATGAGTTGCCGCGTCTTCTGCTCGACCTGCTGCACGGTCGCGGTCGCGACGACGGTCTGCTCGTCGAGCCTGCCGGACAGGGCCGGGCGCGGGGCCGTGGCGGCCAGCACCACCGGCGCGGGCTCGGGTGGCGAAATCGGCTTCTTCGCGGCGCACCCCGCGAGCGCGCCGGCCCACACGGCGAGACCGATGGCCAGGAGCTTCATCCGTACCGCCTCGTCTTCTGCATCCCGGATACCCCGGCACTGAGGGGAGTGTCTTGCCATCTGGCGCCAAAGCCCCGTCGTTCGACGGAAAGTCGAGATCGGCCGCGAGCCGCACGAGGATGGCGTCAGGCGGCGGAAGCGGTCGGGAGAGTGCGTGCGCCGCCCAGACTCGTGTGGTCGGGTCCAAGTCGGTTTGTCGCGGCTGACACGAACGTCCTGGCGGCGTTCCCGTCCTCGAAGCTTCCACGGAAGGTCGGAGTCTTCCGCAACCTGATGGTCAGCGACCCGTCGCGTTCGTACACGACCGTGGCTCCCTCTTCGTCGACCGCATCTCGAACCCGCACGACGCGCGAGCCGACGAGCTTCCCTGCCCGGTCGTGCGCCATGACGGTGATGCGGGACCCTGCGAGCTCGAGCGAGATCGAGTCCGGATCGAGGCCGGCCGGCACCTCGACGCGGAGTTCGATCCCGGTGGGCGTCTCGACAACGATCGACGCGCGCAGCGCGCTCGGCAGCGTCGAGATTCCCACGAGTGCGACCACGAGCGCACCGACGACCGACATGACCCACTTCCGCCTGCGGCCGGAGCTCGCATGATCGCGTCCGTGGCATTCGATGGCGGTCGCTCCAACGCCGCTCACTGCATTCATCGACTTCTCGACGGTCGCGGCGCGCGGTGATCCGCGCGCGTCCGAAGTTACTCGCGAACGGGATGCGGGGCCTTCGGCAGCTGGTCGTTGCACACGGAGGAGAGGTCGCTCCGATGCCGCTCGAGACAGCGGGCGACGCGCCCGTGCCCCGGCGAGACATCCCAGCAGAAGCGCGAGATGTCGTAGCGGCAGATCGCCACCAGGCGGCCCATCTCCTTCTCCAGGTTCTCGTGGCGGGCCGCGCACTCGGGGGAGAGCTCCTTCTCGTGCTCCTTCAGACACGCTTGGATCCGCCCGCCGCCTATCGGGACCTTGGCGCAGAACTTCTCGATGTCGGCCGCGCACGGGGTCGCACTCCGGGCGATGCCCGGGAGGAGCACCACGCCGATCACCAGCGCGCCAAGCGTGAGCCGTCGCGACACCGTAGGACTCCTCGAGGCGGCCTTCGTCCGTCTACCGGGTGGGTTGCCAGGATTCGTCGGGGTCGTAAGCGGTGATGGCCTTCGCCGCCTCGCCCGTCCCTTCGCCCAGGTCCTTCTGGAAGACGACTCCCTGCTCGCCCACGATTAGGGTCATGATGCCGCTCGATCCGTGATCGGCCGGCCACGCGACGAGCGCGAATCCGCCGGTCATCCGCCCGTCCTTCACGTAGTCCCTGGCACCATCCGGCGCGTGCGCTCCCTGGGCCGTCAGGATGCGGAAGAAGTAGCCGTGGTAGGGTGCCGGCGCCTGGCCAGCCTCGCCGTGGCGGTAATCCTCGGCCGTGGCGGCTGCGACCAGCGGCCCGAGCGGGCTCACGTCGTGATCGGTCGCCTCCCAGTAGAGGCCATCTCGTTTGCCTGGCGTGCTGCGAAACGACTGGGCATAGGTGTGGAAGCGCCTCGCGAACTCTATCTGCGCGCCCACGTACGCGCGACACACCTCGATCGCGGTGAGCTCGTTGCGCCCGATGCGGCGATTGAGCAGCTCTTCCTTGCCCGCTGCGGTGTCGAACCGCCATCCGTCGGCGTCGCGCACGATCGGGATCGGGAAGGGCCAGTCATCCCGGCCGACGTGCAGGATGGCGATCGCGTCGGAGGTGCGCTCGATCCGTGTCCGCTCGGCGGCGGCGGTGGCGAAGCGCTTGCGAGCCGCAGCGTCGTCCACGGGGTCGCCCGACGAGACGATCTCCTCGCTCCCCGGGCCCAGGACACGCGCCAGGCGCTCGGGACCGTTGCCGCGCGTGGCGGCCTCGAGTGCGCGTGCCGCCGCCTCGGGGGACGGGAAGTGCTCCTGCGCGCGGGCCGTTGCGGGCAGCAGCGCCAGGCAGAGCAGGGTCGCGAGTCTCGTGCTGGTCCTCATCGGCGCCCTCCGCGGCCTCCACCGCCACGGCCACCGCGGCCTCCTCCTCCGCCCCCGCCTCCGAAGCCACCCCCACCTCTTCCTCCTCCACCTCCGCCGCCGCCGCGCTGTCCACCGCCACGGCCGGCATAGCTGGTGCCCCCGCGGCTCGAGGCGCCGCGCGCGCTCGCCTCACGCGAGGAGCGACCGCTCTCGTAGCCGCCGAACGCGCCGCCTTGGCGCCTGTCCGGTCGCGAACCTGACCCACCAGGACGCGTCGCCGGCTGCTGCGAGGCACCCGGTCGCTGCCCGCCTTGCCGGCCAGGCTGACCGCCTGGTGCCGACGGCCGCCCGCCACCTTGCCCCGGACCCGCCCCAGGCCGCGAGGCCGCCTCCTTGGAGCCTCCCCGGGCGGGCTGCTGGGAGGCACGTGCCCCGCCGGGCTGCCCGCGGTCGAAGCCGCGCGCCACGTCCCGATTCGCGCGGTCGCGAGACGCCACCTGATCCCTGCCGCCATACTTCTTCGCGGAGGCCTGGTCCCGGTAAGGCACGCCGCCGCGGTGCTCGGGGTTGTGCTGCCACTTCTGCCGGCCGCCCTCGCCTCGCGTTCGGTTGCCGCTCTTGTTGACGTTCTTTTCCTTGTTCTTGTTGACGTTGACGTTCTGATTACCGCCACCACCTCCGCCGTTGTTGTAGTAATTGTTGACCTCGTTGTGACCCCAGTCGCAGTCACCCCATACGGCAGCGCCGACCGCCATCCCGGCGCCGAACGAGAGCAGGCTCGCCGTGGCGACGTAGCCGGGAGGATACCCCGTCATTGCGGGGTAGTACGGCGTCGGGGGCGGGCCGTACACCGCGTCAGGGCTGTACGTGGGGACGTATACGACCTGCGGGTCCGCGGGCTCGACCCGGATGATCTCCTTCTCCTTGACGATCTCGCGGGTGACGACCTGCTCCTTCGTCGTCTTGAGGGCACCGGACTCGTATGCCTTCGCCCGCATCCGCTGCACCACGTCGAGGACGTCGTCCTTCTGGCCGAGGAACGCATCCCCCAGATCCTTCGTCCAGTCGAGATTGTCCGACATGCGCTGGAGCAGGTCGGGAAAGCGCGTGAGCGACTCCACGCTCGGGTCCCAGTCCTGGCTCTCGAGCGCCTGGTCGAGGGCCTCGCCCTTCAGACTCGCGTTCTTCGTGCGCCAGCGAGCAGCCTCGACCACCTCGAGGGGATAGGTCGCCGCGATCAGGACCTGCACGGCGAGCCCGTCCGGATAGAGCGCGATGGGCGCGACGAGCTGCTCGATCTGCGCCGGCGAGAACTTCGCGGTCTGTGCCGCCGCCGGCGTCCCGTCGGGCGCCTCCTCGGCGGCGCGGGCAAGGCGTGCGATCAGCGCCGCAAGCGCGACGAGGATCAACGGGAGCGCGCGACGCCTTCCGGATGCGCCTTCCCTGTGGGGAGGCCTATCGAGCACCACGCCTCGGCGCGACCCTCCATCAGACGGCATGGGGGACCTATACCCCTCGAACCGGTCTGCGTCTTGCCCTTTCGTGCCAGTGCGCTTCGACGCGCCGCCGTCCGATCGAGGAGGGTCCTGGGGAGGGTCATAGACGGGGGATCGTACCGACGGCGGCCGCCAGGATCGCACCGGTGGCGATGAGCACGGGGCGGCGCAGGGCCGCGCCACCCAGCACTGCCACGATACCGCACTTCACGGTCGTGTTGGTGAGGGTCGCGAGCACGACCGCGTTGGCCGCGACGTGGGCGTCGCCGCTCCTGGCGTACTCGGCCATGGACAAAGTGATCGCGTCGACGTCGGTCATGCCGGCCAGCCCCGCGACCATGTAGAGCCCCTTGCCCGCGATGTTCGAACCCCCGCCCATGGAGTGGATCGCGGAGCGCCTCGGACGACTCCAGGACCTCCTGGAGCGACAGACCGAGCGATCAGCCCTACTCCTGCGACGCGTCCTGGGCCCCGTCCGCCTCGTCCCGACGAGACCGGACGTCGGCCGGCCCTTCTATCGCGCCGAAACCGCCCTCCAGGCCCTCGAGCTGCTCGAGCCCCCGGAGGGCGGTTCGAATTGGTCGCGACAGTGGAGGCGGGGGGAATCGAACCCCCGTGGCGAAAATCGGAGAAGCTCCGCTCTTACGGCACCTTACGTGCAGATATGGTCTTGGGCGGCTACCACGCGGGTCGGCCAAACTTGCTCATTTTTCCTCACCGATGGACGCCGTTCTTGGAACCGTTCCAAGCCGCGCCGCAGTATCCATCCGGGCAGTCTGCCCCCTTAGACGTCGGACACTGCACCATCAAGGTTGCGCTCAGCTCCAGCAGGACCGACGAAGGATGGCGCGTGGCGGCCTGGGCGTGGGCAAAAGGCACTCGATAGCGAGTTATTGCGCCCGGCTTCTCACATCTACCACGGCGACGCGGAGCCGGTGACTTGCAGCACATCCGACTTGTGCGGAAGACGACAAGCGTTCACGGGCGCGCCGTGGCGGTTCTCTTGCTAAGAATCGGCCTCGCTCGCCTGTCCCCTCGCCGTCAGGTTGAGCCGACGAGCCACGCTGGCTGCCAGGCGGCCGAGGATCCCCGCATAAGTGGGGAACGAGAGCGGAACTCGAGCGAGATCGTCCACACGCATCCCGGCCGCCATCGCTATCGTCGCGACTTGGACGATGTCGACCGCGCGCTCACCGACGACGTGGCATCCCAGAATGTTGTAGGTTGCGCGGTCGACGATCAGCTTGCAGAACCCGTTTGTCCGTCCGTCGATGATCGTGCGGGTGCTGGAATCGAAGCGGATGATCCCTGTCACGACGTCGTGCGCTTCGCGGGCGCCCGCTTCGGTCAGGCCCACCTGGGCGTACTCCGGATCCGTGAAGCTCCCGATCGGGATCGGCCTAGGGGGGAGCACAGTCGTCGCACCGAGCACCGCGTTCGTGGCCGCGACGAAGCCCTCTTGTATGGCCTGGGGGACGAGCAAGAGGTGACCGGTCACGTCGCCGGCTGCAAAGATGTGCGCCGCGAACGTCGACAGGTGAGCGTCGACCCGAACGTACCCGCGATGGTCGGTCTCGACGCCTGCCGCCTCGAGATTCAGCGCTGCGGTATTGGCCACCCACCCGACCGCGACCACCACGACACTGGCCTCCGTGCCGTCACGGAGACCGTCCTTCGAGAAGTTCATGCGCACGCCGTCAGCGGTCTTCTCGAACGATTCGATGGTCCCGAAGTCTTCCCGCACCATCATCCCAGCTGCCCGAAAGGCCGCCGCGACCGCGGCCGAGACATCTTCGTCCTCGGTCGGCAGAATACGCGGGCCCGCCTGGAAGAGCTGGACCCGCGACCCGAATGCGTTGAAGACCGAAGCGACCTGCGCACCAGTTGCTCCAGCGCCGATGACCAGCATCGAGGGTGGCACCGCCGTGAGGCTCCACGCGTCGCTGTGTGTGGCCGTGTATTCGACCCCAGGAACCGAGAGCCGGCGGGGTACGCCGCCTGTGCAAACGATCACCTTTTCGGCGTGCAGCCGCAGTCCACTCTCTGTCTCGATGGTGTGCGGGTCCACGAACCGCGCCATGCCGGCGCGTTCATGGACGGCCACTCCGGCGGAATCGATCTGCCCGCGGAAGGCAGAATGGGCTCGCACGTCATTCGTGACCTCGCGCACGCGAGTGAGCAGCCGGCGATACTCCAGCGCCGGCTCGCTCACGGCGATGCCGTACTGCCCGAGCTGTCGGGATTCTCGGATCAGACGGGCGGCGTGGGCCAGCGTACGCACGGGCACGGGTCCATCGTTGGCCGCCATCCCTCCGAACTCCCCGCGGGTCACGAGGGCGGTCTTCGCACCCAAATCTGCTGCGCGGAGCGCGGCAACCACCCCCGCCGGCCCGGCGCCGACGACCACGACGTCGAACATGCGTTCCGTCCTACGTCTCCAGATCGGCGAGCCAGCGAAGGGCGCGCAATCCGGGCATGAAGGCGTATTCACCGCCCCGGGTGACCACGAACCGCGTGAGCCCCTGAAGTCGTCTGGGAATCGGGCGGCGTGGAATGACGAAGCGGCCGGGGTCCAGATGCGATCCGACGATCGGATCCTTGGCGTCGCCGCCACCGAAGAAGACGCCGTCCCCGACCCACTGCGACTGAACGAACTCGAACTGCCGCCCGAGGTGCGCTCCGACGAACGCGAACATCAACCCGCGATCGGCGCCGTCGTCCTGGAGGACTCCTTCCGGCAGGTGAGGACCGTAGGCGGCTCCACGTCGGATCATTCGATGGATCCGCGCGACGCCTGCAATCGACGCATCGCGCGGGTTCGTACGTCGAATGTGCGAACCCGGGGGTGTTTTGAATCCTGCGACATCGTCGGCTTCGTATTGGAAGTTGTTATTGCGTTGCGGATCCGCCCCTAGCTCGGGATCGTCGTGGAGCGGGCAGAGCGCCAACGGCGCGCCGCTGCGCCAGCGGCCCATGACCTTCGCGGCCAAGAGCTCTTCGTCTTCCGGGCTGGTGGAGTTGGCCTTCAGGTAGCTACGGAATGCAGCAACGCGCTGGTGCAGCTTCCGGAAGGCGACGTAGGTTCCGTTCCGGCCGAGAATCTCGGGTCGAAGCGTCTGGACGCCGCCGATCTCGTCGCGATAGCCGAGGACGAATTCACCCGCTTTGAGCGGCTCTTCGTTGGGATTGGTTCCCGGGATTCCACTCCCCTCGACGGCCGGGTGGCTGATCCCGTCGCGGAAGCCGAAGGGCTCCTTCTCCGTGGGCAGCGCGTGGCAGTCCTGGCGCCAGATCGCGGCCACCCCGGGTAGCTCCTGGACGGCCTTCAGCGCGCGCTCGAGCGCGACCGCGAGCCGTGCCGAATCCTTCGCTACGGCGGCCACGACGACGTGAACGTCGGCGGTCCCGAGTGGAGCTTCCCAGTGCTCCGGGCTACTCTCGCCCGTATCGCCCAGCTCCTTCGCTCGCGCCGCCATCCCCTGCCGGAATTCCCACGCGAAGCTCTCGAGCGAGTCCTTCGGCACGCCGAGCGCCCGTAGCCCGTGATAGGTGAGCGCGACGCTTACCCCCGTATGGGCCGCGAGATGATCGCGGTTGGCCGCCGGGGTTACCGCGCCGCTCGCGCGCCGCATCAACTCCCGGCCCGCCTTTCGATCGTCGATCCGCAGCAGGATGTAGGCAGCGGCATATGGCGATGGACGTGGGCGCAGAACCCCGCTCTGGATGTCGTCGAGCTCGAGGGTCACTTCTCCTACCATCCCGGCCCCTTTCGTGAAGAGCGACGGTCAGCCCGCCGTCGCGATGTTTCTCCAGAACCGCTCCAAGCTCTCATCGGCGCCGAACAACCGGTTGAAGACCGTGGAGTCGGCCAACAGGACGTCGCCCGCGCGCTGGTCCTTCGGGGGCATCCATAGGAACGCGTTGAACTCGGTGTTGCCCGCGTCGGTGAACGGATGCGGCCGCGACGTGTCGATCGGCTGCCTCGCGAGGACGTGAATGGACCGAGTGTCGTCGGTCGTCAGCGCGTAGTGCGGAAGATGCATGTGGAAGTTGAACGACGTGACACCCGTGAGCCAGCCTCGGCGATCCAGGTCCCTCGCGATCGACAAGGGCGCGATCTTCTTCGTCCCGGGAACGAGCGCTGGGCGCAGGCCGTGGCGGTTCTCGACGGGTACGCCGAGTCCCCGCATCAGCGATCGCGTGTACCTCCCAAAGCGTTGCTGGCGGGGCACCAATGCATCGCCGTGGTGGTGATACTCGACGTCGCGCACCTTCGGATCGTCGGAGATGCCGACCTCGTGATGGGGACCCAAGATCAAGCACGTTCCCTCACGCTCGAGGAACTCCCGGAGGGCCTCGATCTCCTCCGGCGCTGCGTCTTGCTCCGTGATCATGTGATCCAGTCCGAACACGAGCAGCGTGTCTGCATCCGCCAGGACTCGCTCGTCGAGCGGAAGCTTGACGCCAGCGTGATCGATCCGCTGAAACACGGGCACTGCATGCCCGGTCGTCTCCTGGGCGAACTCCTGGAAGGGCACCCAGGCCCGGAAGAACAGCTCGAGTGCTCCCGCGATGCCCTGCTGATACTGCAGGGGGTTCGACCACTCGGGCCCCTCGTAGGCGGGCCATGCCACGCGCCGGACCTCCGTCATCGTCGAGAAGCGGTTGTCGAGCTCCGAAGGATCCCGGCCTGCCTCGGCGGGGTAGCTCCACGAGATGTAGATGCTCACGCGTCGTCGGCCCGGCGTGTATTTCCGTCGCACGTGGCTCTGGTTGTAGGTACGTGCGCTGTTTGATGCGCTCATAATCACGTCTCCGGATGCCGCACTTTCACTGGAACTGATCGAAAATTTCCGAGAATGCGTTCTTGACCCTCAACGCCTTCTTGATCTCGTCGGCGGTGACATACGGATACTCGCCGTATTCGATGAAACTCGGGCACTGGTGTGCCCGGACGAACTTGATGAAGGCGTCCGGGTTCGTCTTCCAGTCCATCGGGAAACCTTCGAGGTTCTCGAACACCGTATTGACCCCTGCCTTACCGAAGAGGGCTATTGCGTCCTCGGTGTACTTGTCGAAGTTGGTGTCGAAGATGCCCTGGTACATGAATCGCGTGTCGTCGTCGAAAAGCACCCACCGCAGGTAGTGCAGCTTCAACGGGGCCAAGAGGTATGGGTCCTTCTCCAGAGCGCTCGCGAGGTTGAGGCCGTAGCCACGGATGGCTTCAGCTCGGCCAGGCTTCACGCGCGAGATGATCGTGAAGCCGTAACACGCGGGCGTCCGGGGATAGATGGGGCCGTATTTGCCCTGCTCGAGTTGGTCCGTCTCCTTCGGTATGACGACAGCCTGTGGTTTGATCTCCATGCCGGTCCTCCTCTTCTTTTGTGTGCCCTAGAACTTGACCGCGACCGTAAACTGCAATGAGTAACCCTGGAACGTCGACCGATTCGCAAACTCCTTGAAGTACTTGAAACCCGTGTTCACCTTCCAAACGGGCAACACCACGTTACAGGCGAATCCAAGAGCGTTGACGACGTAGTGCGCGTTCGCCTCCGTCGGCGTCACGTTCGGTCCGGTCTTGTCCGTCGTCTGCCACTGATTGTAGCCGACGAGTCCGAGCTGTAAGCGCAACGCCTCGTGCAACGCGAACGTCTGCGTGAGCGAATAGTCGAGATTGAAGGTGTCACCGGGATGAATTCCGGTGCCCTCCTGCTCGGTGTGGAATTCGTACATCTGGAAGGCGGAGAGTGCCGTCGCCTTGTTCTCCGTCAGGTAGAACGTCTCGCCGCCCGAGACGGTGGACGTCCAGTAACCGGACCCGACGTTGTCGTTGGCGCCCGCGCTGAATCTGCCTGTGGGCGCCAAGAATCCGTAGACGGCGCGAACGTCGGTGCGTGGCTTCCTCCAGGCGAGGATCAGCGGCTGATAGTACGAGTCGGCCAATCCTTCTCCCCCGCTGAGTTCTCCCCGGCCGGTCGCGGTGAGCGAATTGTTGGCGACCGGCACCGTGGCGGAGGCGGAAGGGACCGCACCACCCAACAGCCAAATTTCCGAGTCTCCGACCCAGACTAAAGTGTTCAAGTCCATCAGCACGGACTGCCGCCCTGTGGCGAGGACCTCACCATTGGGGCCCCGTAGTTGGTCGCGAGAGTAGAACAAGAGCGCGTTAGCATAACTGAAGCCGGCGCCTGGCGTGACTCCGGAGTTGGTCGCGTTCATGCCGAGCGGGTATACCCCCCTGACCTGCGCTCGGCCCGGCGAAGCGAACGCGACGACGGCCACGACCAGGCCAACCCATGTCGACCACGAAGCCGCAATGTCTCGTCTCACCGATCGGCGGTCAGTCCTGGCATCTCCTCCGCTGCCTTCGTGAGCCGCGGCGGCGGATGTCTCATGGGTCAGCGTCCCCTCTCCTCGCCACGCACGGCCAACGCACGCGCCAGTGGGAACAGGAGCAGCAGGCCGACGATCGCCACCACGACCACCATGACGACGACCTTCGGGTCTGTGAAGTTCTGGCCGCCGACCACCAGTGCGGCGGCAATGTTCCGCTGCGCGGTTCCGAGCGCCATGACTCCCCGGATGTCCGAGACCGGTCCGCCGAGAAGCCACCCGATACCGGCCCCCCAACAGAGAAAGAGGACGCTCGCCAAGACGCCGCGGGTGCCGAACAGTCCAATCAGGTTGTTGACGTTCACCGTGAGTATCAGGAGCGTCAACAAGGCGAGGCTCACGCTGGAAGTTCGGTCTAGCAAGGGCCGCATGCGCTCGGCTGTGACCTCGTGGCGAGCCTTCACTCCAAGCCCCAGTGCGAGAGGCAGCAGCATGAGGAGCACGAGCGAGCGGGCGATCTGTGTCGCATCGACCGACACGCCGTTCAGCAACCGCGGCAGAACGAGCGGCATGTAGCCCACGGTCGCGACCATCAAGAGGACCATGAGGCCGACCGCAAAGGCGAGGTCGCCCTTGGCGATTCCCGCCAGCTTCGGGAGAAACGGCGCACCTGCGGCCGTGCCCAGCAACAGGAGGGCGACGCGCAGCGGCTCGTCCAGCCAGAGCAGCCGCGCGACGAGGATGGCTCCAAGCGGCATCAGGACGAAGTTTGCGAGCAGCGCGAGTGAGACCACCCGTCCGTTGCGTAGCGGCGCGACGACCTGCCCCACCGTCAGACTGACCCCTACCGCTAGCATGCTCGATACGACGAACGCGAGCATCGCGGCGGACACTGCGCTGTTGAGCAGCGTCATTCTCGGGCTCCTTCTGCAGTCGGGAGGTCGCCGCGTCAACCTCACGCGCACGGTCTGCGTCGAGATGACGATGCGCTACAGCCACCTCGCGCCCGCGCACAACGCCGCCGCCGTCGAGAAGCTCGCCGCAGCCCTGGAACGTTCGACGAGGCTGCTAGGGCCTCAAAACCGGCTTCCCACGCGGCTTCCCGCAGTGGCCCGAGAGCAAACGTCCGCGGACTGGAACGCAACTGGAACGTTTTGAGCGGGCCGCAGACGCCCGCCAAGAAGAAGCTCGGTGAAGAACACCGTTTGAGAAGTGGAGGCGGGGGGAATCGAACCCCCGTCCGAAGGTGCATCCACGAGCGAATCTACGTGCGTAGCCCGCGAACTTATCTCGCCGCGCTCGCTCCCACGGGCGGGATCTCGCGCGGCCAGCCGGCGTTTGATCTCGGCCCCCGCCCCGCCGGCGCTGACGGGGACCCAGCCCGAGAAATGGCGCCTCAGCCCGCCCTACGGGCGCAGGCAGGTGAAGCGTCGCGGCCTAATTAGGCTGCGAGTGCGAAGTTGTTGTCTGCAGTTAAGCAGTCCTGCTCGGCTTGCGGGGTGAACAGGACCCCCGGCACGCATCTCTCGTTTCCTCACCCCCGTCGAACCCAGATCGCCCCCTCACCTTGACCCCTCAATAATAGGAGCCCCGCAGCGCACGGGCAACCCGCGCCGGTTCGCACCTCTGGGCAGGCGGCGCACCGGGGAGCTGCTCAGCGCCGGCCGCGCCTCCCCGCCGCCATCGCACGGTCGATCTCCCGGCGCTCCATCCGCTCGCGGATCGCCGCGCGCTTGTCGTGGAGCTTCTTCCCGACGCCGAGTCCGAGCTCTGCCTTCGCCCGCCCGCGCGACCAGTAGAGGCGCAACGGCACGAGGGTCAGGCCACGCTCCTGGATCCTGCCCCGCAGACGCTCGATCTCCTTGCGGTGCAGCAGCAGCTTCCGGTTCCGCTCGGGGTCATGCCCGAACTGGCTCGCCGGGGCGTACGGGCTGATGTGGGCGCCGACGAGGAAGAGCTCGTCGCCGAAGAAGCGCGCGTACGAGTCCTTCAGGTTCGCGCGATGGTCGCGCAGCGACTTGACCTCGCTGCCGACGAGGGCGAGGCCCGCCTCGAAGCGCTCGGTGATCGTGTAGTCGTGAAAGGCCCGCCGGTTGACGGTGATGTCGCGCTCGCGGGCCTCCTTGGTCACCCCGTGGCCCTCACCATCGCAACCTCCGCGCGCTTCTCTCGCATCCGGTTCCGCTCGTCGACGAACACGACCTTCGGCTCGTGCGCACGCGCCGCCGCCTCCTCCATCCAGGTGAACGCCGCGATGATCACGAGGTCGCCGGGCCGGACGAGATGCGCAGCCGCGCCGTTCACGCAGACGACGCCGCTGTCGGGCGGGCCCTCAACGGCGTAGGTCTCGAAGCGATTGCCGTTGGTGACGTCCCACACGCAGACGGCCTCGTTCGACAGGAGGTCCGCAGCGTCCAACAGCCGGCGGTCGATCGTGATCGAGCCCTCGTAGTCGACGTTGGCCTCGGTCACGGTGGCGCGATGGATCTTCGCCCGGAGCATCTTGCGCGTCCGGCGGGAATTCATGGGGGAATTCATGGGATGTCTCCTTCCGGCACGAGCAGCCGGTTGTCGATCAGCCTGACACCGCCCACCCACACCGCCACGGCCAGCAGCGCCGGCCCCCCCACCTCCGCCACCTCCCCGAGCGTCTCGGGATCTCTCAGCTCGGCATACTCGAGCC
>VBKF01000176.1 GCA_005888095.1 Deltaproteobacteria bacterium
CGCTTCGACTACAATCTCCTCCACCTCCAGGCGCGCGGTACCGAGTCGGTCGACTGGGAGGAACGCATTCTCCGCTCCGCCGGCCGCTCGAGCTTCGTCGCGCTTTCGACCGCCGGCTCGCTCAGCGAGCTCCGCGAGCGGGTCGCGGCGTTCGAGGCGCTCGATTCGGTATCCGATGTCGAATCGGTGCTCTCTCTCATTCCCACGGACCAGGAGACGAAGGCGAAGATACTCGCCGAGATCGCGCCGATCGTCGCGCCCGTGGCCGTCGCGCCGCGCGACGGAGTCGATCTTCCGCGACTGCTCGCGGCAGTGCGGGCGCTCCGGCAGCGCCTCGATCTCGCCGCCGACGAGGCACCGTCCGGTCACGATCGTGACGACGTCGTCGCGCTGCGGGACGAAACAGCCGCGCTCGCGCGAAAGCTCGAGCAGGCGGCCCCTGCCGCAGCGCCCTCGCTCGCGACACTGCAGGACCAGCTCCGCGCCGACTTCGCACGGACCCTCGGTCGCCTGAAGCGAAATCTCCATCCCACCCCGATTGGGCTCGCCGACGTGCCGGGTGAGCTTCGGCGCAAGCTCGTCGGGGAGAGCGGCCGCTTCCTCCTCCAGATCCAGCCCAAGGTCGATATCTGGGACCGCAACGGCGCCGAGCGGTTCATCCGCGAGCTGCGGACGGTCGACGCCGACGTGGCCGGCACGCCGGTCATCACGTTCGAGGCCATCCGCTACATGGAGCGGGCCTACAAGGAAGGCACCCTCTACGCGTTCTTGCTGGTTGGACTCCTGACCGCGGTGATCGTCCGGCGCACGCGAGAGAGCGTCCTCGCGACGATCTCCCTCGTGCTCGGAACGCTCTGCACGGTCGGGCTGATGTTCGCCTTCGGGTTGCCCTTCAACCTGGGGAACGTCTTCGGCTTCCCGCTCATCCTCGGAGCGGGAGCCGAGTTCGGCCTGAACGTCGTGCTCCGCTACGGCGAGGCGCGCCTGCACGGCGGGCCGCGCCTTCCCCGCAGCACCTTCTTCGCGGTGCTCGTCAACGGGCTCACGACCGTGGCCGGGTTCGGCAGCTTGATGATCGCCGCCCACCGCGGCATCTTCGGGCTCGGGCTCTTGCTGACGCTCGGCATGATCGCGACGCTCGCCGCGTCGCTGATCGTGCTACCCGTCCTGCTGCGCTGGACCGAGCCCCGCACCACGGCGGTGGTGCTCGTCATCGAGCCCCCGCCCCCGAAGCGGGCGGCAGCGTAGACCTACTGCTCTTCCGCCAGCTTCGTCTCGATCCGCTGCACGACCGCGTCATACGACGAGGCGCGGATCGTCTTGGTGAACTGCGCGCGAAAGTTGCCGGCGAGGCTCACGCCGTCGACGACGACGTCGGAGATCTTCCAGGGTCCGCCGTCAGCGGTGAGACGGTAGTCGACCGGCAGCTCGTCACCGCCCTTCCGGAGGAGCACGGTCTTCACGATAGCCCGCCCCGCGTCGACCGACTCCGCGCCGTATGTCGTGGCGCTGCCACCGAGAAAGCGCAGCACGAGCCGGTCGTACGAGCGTTCGAAGAGCTGGGCGAAGAGGCCGACGAACCGGTCCCGCTGCTCGGGCGTGAGGCTCGCCCAGTGAGATCCGAGGGACTCCTGCGCCATCGCCCGGAAGTCGAACGACTCGTGCATCACCTTCGCGACGCGCTCGCGCCGCGCGCGCTCGTTGCTCGATCCTTGCAGCTGAGGATCGTTGAGTGCCGCCGACACGGCGTCGACCGTCTGGCGGACGCGCTGCTGCGGCTCTCCGGCGAACGCGGGCCCGGCGGTGAGCACGAGGAGAGCGGTACAGAGCGTCGACCTCACCGTCGAAACGTATACCAGCGCCGCACCGCGGGGAATCCCTCAGGACGCTCAGCTGTCACCCGAGGTGGAAGAGCAGGGCCTCGCTCCGATCGCTCTCGTCCCGCCGCACCACCTCGGGGATAACGCAATACGGGGCGGCTGCGGCGCGTCGGTTATGGCACCCACGCGACGACGACCGGCCCGCTCGGTGCGGCGCTTCCCGTACGGGGTTCGAGCGTGACCTCCAGGGCATCGGGCAGCGCAGCAAGCGCGGGGCTCTCGGCGATCAGACGGGCGCCGCCCGTGTCAGGCAACATGGTGCCGAGGGACGTCCACGTGGCCCCGTGCCGCGCCCATGCCTGGTAGATCTGCCCGGCCGGCGCCGGCGGGAACTCGGAGAAGGTGACCACGGCGATGTCGGTGCCAGGACGGCCACGGTAGCGGGCGTGCGTCGCTTCCGCCGTCCCGGGCACGGGCGCCAGGCGGAGGTTCACGCTGTCGCTCGCCGTCACCAGGGACAGCGCACGATCGTAGCGCGCCAGCGTCGCGTGCTCGGCGCGGTAGCGGATGCCGAGAGCCGCCAGCAGGCAGATGGCGACGAGCGCCGCCCATTGCGGTCCGAGGGTGCTGCGGAGCTTCAGAAGACCGGCGCGGATGCGTGTCTTCGCTGTGCCGAGCGGCAGCCCGAGCTCGGCCGCGACTTGCTCGTGCGTGAGGTCGTCGAGGAAGGCGAGACTGAGTGCTTCGCGCTGCGCATGCGGAAGCTCGTCGAGCGCCGACTTGAGGACGGTGCGGCGGTGCCGCTCCCATGTCGCCTCGACGGGGCCGAGGTCGCTCGCGGGCTGGCCTGCGAGCAGGAGCCCCTCGGGATCGGGCACGACCTCCGGCTGGCGACTCCGGCGACGCAGCTCGTTCAGGAGGCGGAAGTGTGTGATCTGCAGGATCCACGCGCGCACGGTGCCCCGCTCGGGATCGAACCGCCGGGCGTTGCGCCAGACCGCCAGGAAGACCTCCTGCACGAGGTCTTCGGCAGCCGCCCGGTCGAGCGACTGGACGGCCAGGCCGAAGATCAATCGTGCGAAGCGACGGTGGAGCAGCCCGAGCGCCTCCGCCGAGCCGTCGGCGACCTGCCGCATGAGCTCCTCGTCGCGGGGGGCGCGCTCCGTCGATGGCATCCGCCGCTGTCCGTTCATGCGAGCGTACATCGCCGCCGCGTGGTGATGCGAGGTTGCCGCTCCTCAGGCCAGGCGTTCCACCGCACCATCAGTAACCGTTACTACACCGGCAGAGGCGATCTGGATTGGGTCCGCCGCCGCCGACGCCGGGCCGACGAAGCGGACCCAAGGCAGAAGAAGAGGCGGCGCCGAAGCTCTTCGAGATGGTCGACGAGCCTCATCGCCACCTGAGCCAAACGTTCACCCCCAGCAACGTGCCAAGGGCTGCGCAGCAGGTGAGCGCAGGGTGAAGGGAAGCTACGTACACCCAACGCATGGATTCGCTAATCAAGGGTTCCATTCCCGACTATGGACGGTTGGTGGTGACCGCGCTCGTGTCGGCCCGGGCCAGCCGACCTCGCAGGCGCGTGTTCTCCGGAAACTCGGCCCGCAGCCGCTCGAGCACGGCATGGCCTTCGGGCTGACGTCCGAGCGCGTCGAGCGCGTCGGCCGTGAGCCAGCCGCGGCGGAAACGCAGCCGTGGCTCGTCCGACGTGGGCACGAGCCGTTCGAGGATCGCGAGGGCACCCGCGGGGTCGTTCCGATCCTCGAGCAGCGCTTCCGCAGCCCGCACCTGGACCGCGGGATCGCTCGGGAAGCGCTGCGCGGCAAGCTCGAGAAGGCTCGCCGCGTCCCCGGCACGGCCTGCCTTTTCGTCGAGCTCGGCCTGCCGAAAGAGGCCGGCCAGGAAGAGCCGGGCAACGTCCTCGGGATCGCCACTGCGGATGCCGACGCCTCCGGCGTGCCCGTAGACGAGCTCGCCGCCGAGCTTGCCGGTCTGGAGGACGCAGAGGAACGCGAGCAGGCCGAAACCGGCGGACACGAAAGACATCGTCCGGACGACTGAGCGTCCCCGAAGTGCGAGCGTCAGCAGCTCGAGCCCCCCGACGAGGAGGGCGACGTTCCGTGTCCGCTCCCCCCACTCCTGGTGCGCGTGCACCGCGGCAGCAATTCCGGGCGCGGCCTCGACTGCGACATGCGCGTCCTCGCCTGACTGCGCAGCGACCAGCGTTGCGGCGGTCGCGAGCAGGATCAGCGTCATCGCGGCCGGCCCCGCGAACGCGCCTCTTCGCGTGAGCGACAGCCAGCGGAGAAGGACGCCGCCCGCGATGAGGCCGATGGCGAAGTGGATGACGATCGGATGATAGAAACCGAGGTCAGGCATCAGTTCCCCGCCATGCCGTTCTACTCGACGACAACGATCTCTCCGGCCATGTCCTCGTGACCGTCGCCACAGAACACGTCACATCGGAACTCGAACCGGCCGGTGTGATCGGGAACAATGCGGACGCGCGCCACCTCGCCGAGCTTGACGTCGGCGCGGACCCCGAACTCGGGCACCTTGAAGCCGTGGTCCCGATCCAGCGCGGTGAGCTCCAAGATCACCGGCACGCCCTTCTTCAGCGTGATCTCGCTCGGCGTGTACTCGAACCTCTTCGCCGTGATGTGCACGACCTGCTCCGTCCCGGGCGGAGGGGCCGCCGTCGCGAAGCGACGCCAGCCGGTCGCCATCCCTATCGCGCCGAGGACCACGAGGGCGGCCACTGCGACCATTCGCTTCATCGCTCAGCTCTTCTCGACCGGCCACTCGGTCAGCGCGTAGTCATCGCCCCCGGCCTTTGACTGGACCGACCGGAAGCCGAGCCCGCGGTACGGGTTCGCGGCGTCCCAGGGGATGGGCGCCTTCTTCGGCACCGAGTGCGGCGCGGGCAGCGGGAACATGAGCCCCTTCGCCGCGTGGTGCGGGATGTGGCCGGTCATCTGGTGGTGCTCCTGGTGGATGTGGCCGTAGAAGACGGTCACGTACTCGTAGGGCATGAGGGCCTCGATCGCTGCCGCGCCGTCGCCCGTCGCCCAGTCCCAGTCGGGGGCGAGGTCGAAGAGCGGGCGGTGGGTCAGCACCACGATCGGCGCTTCCTTGTCGTGCTTCGCGAGGTCCGCGCGGAGCCACTGGATCTGCTCGTCGCCGAGCTTGCCGGTCGGATCGGAGACGTTGTCGAGCACGATGAAGTGCACGCCCTTGTGATCGAACGTGTACCGGGTCTCGCCGAAGAACTCCTTGAACGCCTCCCCCCGATCGAGCGAGGCGTCGTGCTCGCCGGCGAGATACCGGTGCGTCTTCACCTTGAGCTTCCCGACGGCGTCGCGGACGTGCGCCAAACGCTTCCGACGCTCCTGCGGATCGTCGCTCGTGTGCGTGAGATCGCCGGTGAAGACGATGAAGTCGGGCTGGTTCGGGAGAGCGTTCACGTGCGCGATCGCCTTGTCGAGCGTCACCTCGGCATCCGGGTTCACGGCCGGACCCGTGAAGCCCCAGTGGAGATCGGACATCTGGAGGAACATGAAGTGCTCCGCCCTGCGCTTGCCGGCGGCGAAGCTCACGCCGCGCAGGCCCGAGCTGAAGACGACGCCCGCGACTCCGGCCGTCGCCAGGCCGGCGAGCTGGATGAATTCGCGCCGGTCCAACTGTCTCGTCATGTGCAGTGCACCTCCGACGGCGAATACACCGCACCGCCCGCGCTGGATTGGGTCGGCAGGGAATCCGCTTCGCGCCCGGGTCAATCTGTCGTGGATGTGCTGGTGTATCGGGAGGTGAACGCGCGGCACGACATGATGCCGAGCGTGACCGAAAGCAGGAGGTCCAACATGACGCAGAAACAAATACCCCCCAATTCGGCGACGCGCGTCGCGACAGCCATGCTGCTCCTCGCCCTCCTCGGCGCTGCCGGCTGCATGACCGGGCGCGAGCGGGTCGTGAGCCCCGCACTCAGCGACGCCGCGAGCATGACCCACTCGCCGATCTCCCCGGCGACGAGCGAGTGCGAGGCGTTCGGCTGCACGCCATGATCGCGAGTGTGAACGCAGAGCCGAATGAACCTCGAGCCACACCGCTCCTCGCCGGGCTGCGCCGGGGCGACGACCAGGCCTTCGCCACCCTGGTACACCAGCACGCGGGCCACATGCTCGCGACCGCGCGCCGGCTCCTGCGCAGCGAGGATGACGCGCGCGACGCCGTGCAGGAAGCCTTCGTGTCGGCGGCGCGGTCGATCGGCAGCTTCGCCGGCGGGTCAAAGCTGTCGACCTGGCTCCACCGCATCGTGGTCAACGCGGCGTTGATGAGGCTCCGGAGCCAGCGGCGCCGGGCGGAGGAGCCGATCGACGATCTCCTGCCACGCTTCGATGCCGAGGGGCATCACCTCGCGGCGCCCGCCGCGTGGGAGACGCCGAGCGACGTGCTCCTCGAGCGGCACGAAACGCGCGCCGCGGTGCGCCGCTGCATCGACCGGCTTCCCGAACGCTACCGGACCGTCCTCCTCCTGCGGGACATCGAGGACCTGGACATCCAGGAGACGGCGGCCCATCTCGCAGTCACACAGAACACCGTCAAGATCCGCCTGCACCGAGCCCGGCAGGCACTGCGGACGCTCCTCGAGCGCGACCTCATGCGCGACGGGAGAAGGTTGCGGAACTCACCCATCGGATAGAATCCGCCTCGAGGGGTCGACGTTCGGTGCGGTGCGCATCACCGACGCCGCGCTGCCCGCTCCCGTGACCACCTGCCCGCGGCCCTGAGCGAGCGGTCGTCGACGCGGAAGATTTCCGCACCACGGCAAGGCCGGACCGGCCTGCTCGCGCGAGGCTCTACTCGGCCAGCGTGTCGCCGGAGCCGCCGAACTCCTTCGGAAAGTCCTTGAACTTCGGCAGCCCGTCGCGCACCGTCATCACCTTCTCGCCGTAGTGCACGTGTAGCGTCGGCCGATAGGTGAAGCCCTGGATTGAGCCCGCGGGCACGTCCGTCATGCCGAAGCTCGGATGCCCGACCAGCACCGGCGCCCCGCAGGCCGTGCAGAACTGGCGGTGGCTGTTCTCGGTCCTCTTGTAGAGGCCGAGCTTGTCCGCGCCTTTCGTCACCTTGACGTTCGGCGTCGGCCACAGGCTCGCCGCGTGGATCGGCGCGCCGAGCCAGCCACGGCAGGAGCTACAGTGGCAGTACACCTGGAACGCCGGGTCGCCAGTGATCTCGAGCTGGACCGCCCCGCACGCGCAGCCCGCCTTATGTGTGTTCGCCATAGGATATCTCCTTGCACCGCCGCGGAGGCGACGCAAACGTCATCCGATCTCGTCAAACAATAGGGGGCTACAAGGGGCCCTTCGCTGTGCGATCGCGGCTTGGCCATCGGCTCGGTGGCGTGAGGACGGACGCCACCCGAATGCCGTCTCGCGACGGGGTATCACGGCCCAAGGGGCTGCCAACGGCTCGGCAGCCCTGCTACATCGTCGCGCGATGGCCTCCGTCCAAGACCTCGAGCAGCACCGCGCCGCCCTCACCGGCCACTGCTACCGAATGATGGGCTCGGCTGCCGACGCCGACGACGCCGTGCAGGAGACCATGGTGCGGGCCTGGCGCGGGCTCGGTGGCTTCGAGGAGCGCGCCTCGCTGCGCACCTGGCTCACCCGCATCGCCACGCGCGTGTGCCTCGACGCGCTGGCCGACCGCAGGCGGCGGCTGCGCCCGATCGAGCTGGAGGGCCCCGGCACGGTAGACGATCCGCTCACCGATCTGCCGCGAGGGCGCTGGATCGAGCCCATCCCCGACGAGGTCGCACTGCCGGCCGATGCCGACCCGCTCGAGCGCGTCTTGTTGCGCCAGAGCATCCGTCTCGCCTTCGTGGCGGCGTTGCAGCATCTTCCGCCGAGGCAGCGGGCTGCGTTGTTGCTCGCCGATGTGCTCGGGTGGCCTGCCGCCGAGGTGGCCGACACGCTCGAGACGTCGGTCGCTTCGGTCAACAGCGCGCTCCAGCGCGCCCGGGCCAAGCTCGCCGGCTTCGGCGACCTGCCCGAAGGGGCGGCCTCGCTCACGGCGGCCCAGTCGGCGCTGCTCGACCGCTACGTGGAAACGTTCGAGCGCTACGACATCGACGCGCTCGTGCACCTCCTCCACGAGGATGCGACGCTCTCGATGCCGCCCTACCGGCTCTGGCTCCGAGGACACGAGAACATCAGCAGGTGGATGCTCGGGCGGGGGATCGATTGCCAAGGCTCGCGGCTGGTGCCGACCTGGGCTTCGGGCTCGCCCGCGTTCGGACAGTATCGGCCGACCGGGCCCTGGGCGCTCGTCGTTCTCGAGCTGCGCGGCGACCGCATCGCCGCCATGAACTACTTCCTCGACACCGAGACGCTCTTCCCGCGCTTCGGGCTCCCGCCCGAGCGGCCACCTACTGTAACCGCTCGATCTCTCTCGGCTTCCAGGCCGACCGATGAATTCGGGCGCCGCGGACCGTCTATAGGACAAAACCCCGCAGGAGGTAGCGAGTGTCCACCCCCCCGTCCCGCAAGATGTTCGTGAATCTCCCCGTCCGGGATTTGAAGCGCTCGGTCGACTTCTTCACCAAGCTCGGCTTCAGGTTCGAGCCCAAGTTCACCGACCAGAACGCGACCTGCATGATCGTCGGCGAGGACGCCTTCGTGATGCTGCTGGTCGAGCCGTTCTTCAAGACGTTCACCAAGCGACAGCTCTGCGACACCCGCACGCACACCGAGGGGCTGTTCGCCATCGCGGTCGGCAGCCGGGCCGAGGTCGATCAGCTGGTGAAGACGGCCGTCGCCGCCGGCGGCGCCTACGCCGTCGACCCCCAGGACCACGGCTTCATGTACGGCTGGAGCTTCTACGATCCCGACGGCCATCACTGGGAGGTGTTCTGGATGGATGCTGCCGCTGGGCCAGAGTCTCGAGACGCCTGATTGAGCGTCACTAGGAGGAAGAGACGATGAATCCCGTCGTTCACTTCGAGATGCCGTACGACAATCGGGAGCGGATGGCGAAGTTCTATGGGTCGGCGTTTGGTTGGCAGACGCAGATGCTCGGCGAGGATATGGGCAACTACGTCGTCGCAACGACTACCGACACCGACGAGAGCGGTCCCAGAACACCCGGCAGGATCAACGGCGGCTTCTTCCAAAGGAAGCCCGATTGGCCCGCGCAACACCCGTCCATCGTGATCGCGGTGGACGATATCGACCGATCAATGAGGAAGGTCAGAGATGCGGGCGGTCATGTGCTCGGCGAGCCGGTCGAGATACCCGGTGTGGGGCAATATGTCTCGTTCACCGACACCGAGGGCAACCGCGTCAGCATGCTCCAGCCCATTCCGCGCAACTGGCACGCGCCGAAGTCGGCGTAGCGGAGACGACCATGATCCGGGTGAGTGCTTTCCGTTGGGTACCGCCCTTCGCCCGCGGCCTGGTGCGTGACCTTCGCGTGCGCTGGGCGCTCGAAGAGGCGGGCCTTCCATACGAGGAGCGGCTGATCGGGCCGGACGATCGGACGTCCGAGAGCTATCGTGGCCTTCAACCGTTCGGGCAGGTCCCCGCGTACGAGGAGGACGGGCTGGTACTGTTCGAGTCCGGCGCCATCGTGCTGCATGTGGCCGAGCGGTCCGAGGCGTTGATGCCCTCTGATCCCAAGCGGCGGGCCCGGGTGACGACGTGGATGTTCGCCGCCCTCAACACGATGGAACCGCGGATCCAGAGTCTCGCCGAGATCGATCTCTTTTACGCCGAGGAGGCATGGGCAAAGCTGCGCCGGCCGGCGGCGGTCGAGGCGGCAAACGCGCGGCTCGCGGACCTGGCCGGCTGGCTCGGCGGGCGGGACTATCTCGAGGATCGGTTCACCGCGGCGGACCTGCTCATGACGACGGTGCTGCGCATCCTGCGCCACACGGATCTGGTCGCGCGGATGCCGGTGCTCGAGGCCTACCGCCTGCGGTGCGAGGCACGGCCCGCCTTCCAGAAGGCACTTGCCGACCAACTGGCCGCGTTCACGCTCAACCCTTGAGCGCGGAGTACATGCGACTCTACTTCCATCCCTTTGCTTCCTTCTGCCAGAAGGTGCTCGTCGCCCTCTACGAGAACGACGTTCCGTTCGAGCCTCACGTCGTCGACCTCGGCGACGAGGTGTCCAGCGCGGAGTTCAAGAGGATCTGGCCAATCGGAAAGTTCCCCGTGTTGCGCGACGAAGCAAGGGCTCGGACGATCCCCGAGTCGAGCATGATCATCGAGTATCTGGCGCGGCATTACCCAGGGAAGATCGAGCTCATCCCCGAGGACGCCGACCTCGCGTGGGAGACGCGGCTGCGCGATCGCTTCTACGACCTCTACGTGAACGTGCCGATGCAGAAGATCGTCACCGACAGGCTACGTCCGGCGGGGAGAAACGATCCGCACGGGGTAGAGGAAGCGAGGAGGCAGCTGCAAACCGCCTACGGCCTGATCGATCAGGAAATGGAGACGAGGACGTGGGCCATCGGGGATAGGTTCAGCATGGCTGACTGCGCGGCCGCACCGGCCATGTACTACGCGAACCTCGTGATGCCCTTCGACGACGCGCACAGAAATGCGGCGGCGTATCTCGGCCGTCTGATGGAACGCTCGTCATTCGCCCGGGTGGTCGAGGAAGCGAAACCGTACCGCGCGCTCTTTCCGAAGTGAACGGGTGTCCGCCCCAGACAACATCCTCAGGCCGGTGCCGCATCGCTGCCCCGGCGCTGGAGCATTACGGCGACGCGCACCTGGACGCCGCGCACCTGGACGAGATTGAGAGGTGAGTTTCACGGCATCGTCACGTGAAGGAACTGCGCCGTCCGATCCACCCCGCCCGGCCGCGACTCTCCCGTGGCGGTCACGTCGAGCACGAGCGTCAGCCCGGCGGGATCCACCCCCGCCGCACGCAGGCACCCGCCGAGGTCGAGCGTGAACGACAGCGAGCGGGACCCGTCCGGCGGTCCGTCGTCGGCCGTGTCCTGGAGCGGGAAGAGCTGCAGCGCGAAGTCCGGGCTCCCGCCCGACACCGCCGTGAGCGTCGACGAGAGACCCGAGTAATAGCCCGCGCACGCCACCTCGTGGTTGTTGACGTTCAGCGGGATGCCCCAGTGCAGATGACCCATGTCGGTCCAGTCGCCGGGCTCCGCGCCCGGAATCGCCGTGCGCTGTGGGCGATAGATCGTGAGCCCGACCTGCTCGCTCGTCATGACGATCGGGTGGCTGTTCGTGCCTGGGCCGTCCGATGCCACCGGGTAGGACATCGCCTGCGGGCCGGCGCCCGCGTCGTACGTGATGACCGCCGGCGAGGTGACGAAGTACGGAGGCAGGCTCCGCGGCAGGCGGACCACCTCGGTCGGCGTAGTGAAGAGGACGTCGAACGCATCGCCAGGCGCGATCTCGGCAGTCGTGGCGAGCGGGCGGATGCTCGCGACGTAGAAGGTGCCGTCGGATCGTGTGATCGGCTCGAGGTTCGGAAACCCGTCGCCGTTGGGGTCGTAGTTCACCCACGGGCCGCGAGGGAGATCGGGGGACGACTCCGAGACGCCGGTCAGCTCTCCGGTGCCAACGTGTGGCGCGCAGTACGAGAGCGTGTGACAGTCGACGTCGGCGCTCTGGATGGTCTTGCCCTCGAGCTCGCGCTGGTCGAAGAAGAAGATGAGATTCATGTTGTCGTGCACGCTAGCGTCGATCGCCGAACGCGTCACCGTGCCGACATTGGCGTTGAGGGAGTTGTTGAGGGTCACGAACAGCGTCGAGAAGACGCCGCCGCGATCGGCGCTGTTGTCGGGATCCTCGTTGTCCAGGATGAGATCACCGTCGTCGTCGGCGTCGTAGGCGTTCACGATACCGTCGCCGTCGGGGTCGGCGCCGGGGCTGTGCGGGTCGTCACCGATGGCGGCGGAAGCCCGGAGGGCGGCCGCGGTGGTGGCAACGACACCGAGGCGGCCCGCGCCGCTCGGCGCACCATCGGCGCCGACGTTCGTCGTCCGGCTGCGGTCCACGGCCTTCTTCGGTACCGCGCGCACGGCGGCGGCCCAACCGTCGTGGAGGACGATCTGACCGAGGTTGGCGGGGTTGCCCGAGAGTGCCAAGAACGCCGTGCTACCCTTCTGCCGCAGCACGACCGGGCCGAAGTAGCGGCCGGACGGCGCCAGGAGCTGGAGCGTGGCCCCACGCCCCGAGGTGCCCGGGAACCTGAGCGCGAACTTCTCGGCGGCGCCGAGCGTCTGGCTCACGCCGCGGCCCGAGACCGAGGTGCCGACGATCACATAGCCCTTGCCACCACGAACGCGGCCCCGGATCGCCTTGGCGGCCTCGGCCATCGAGGTGGCCAGGACGGCGAGACTGAGTGCGAGAGCGAACGTGCGCATGCGGATCCCCTTTCGGACGAGTCCCCTGCGAGTATCGGCAGGAATGGGCCGCAACGTTACGCGCTCGAGCGCCTCCGTGCGGCTCAAACCTGGAGTGCGGTCCGCCAACGCGCTCGGGGAGTGGGGAAGGATGAGCCCCACAGGATTTGGTCCGGGTCGAGACGGGGCGCACGGCGTTAGAACCGGCCCCTGGCCCGCCGAGCGAGTGCCTACGGCAGCGGTGGGATAACCCATCCGAACCGTGGATGTCGGTGTAGAGACCTGCAGAAGCTGAAAGAGACCCCCATCAGCGGCGGGAGCCATCTGAAACTCGGCTGGCTGCGCGAGCGAGACCAACATGAGGAGAACCACGATGAGGACGTCCAAGAAGAGCCTTGGCATGAGTGTCGGCGTGATCCAAAAACTATGGACGCGGCTTCTTCACCCCCCGATGACGGGACCGGGCGCGACGATGGTCATCCGCTTGATGGCGGGAGGGGTATTCTTCTGGGAGGGGATACTGAAGTTCGTCTACGTCAATCAGGGGGTGGGGCGATTCATCAAGCTCGGGATTCCGTTTCCGTTCGTCACGGCGCCTTTCGTGGGGTGGCTGGAGATCGTCGGAGGAATCCTGCTGATGCTCGGGCTCGGCACGCGGCTGATCACGATTCCGTTCATCATCGAGATGCTCGTAGCGATGCTTTCCACCAAGCCCCGGCTTTTCCTCGGCACCTTGCCGCTGCCCCCGCCCCCGGTTCCGCCCCAGGTCGGCATCTGGGCCGTCTTGCACGAGATCCGATCGGAGTACGCGCAGATCATGAGCTGCATCTTTCTCCTGATATCCGGCCCGGGTCCCTGGTCGCTCGATGCGGCGCTTCTGTCCAGCGAGGAAGAGAACGCGGCGAGATTTGTCGGAGCGACCCCCTGGAGTCCATCCATAAGGGGCACGCGCTCACCGGGCGAAGGGGAACAGACGACATCAGACCCTCGCTGCGCCCTCGGCCGCTGAGAGGTAATCCCGATGAGCATCGCATCGAGGCCGTGCGTCACGCGCCTGAGACGACCGCAATCGTCTGACAGCCTGCGACCCGGGTGCGGTAGCAACGAAAGTATCTGCGGTCTTGCCTCGAGGTCGGCAGCCCGAGGTTCCGCACGCGGGACGCGCGCGAAGAGATGTGCGCCTTTGCGGAAGAAGCGCAAGCCCGTCTATACCGGCAAGCAGCGAGGAACGCCCGATGAAGGAACTCCCCCCGAACACCCCGGTGATCGTCGGGATCGGCTTCGAGCAGGAGACGTCCGAGGATCCCACACAGTGCGCGGAGCCGTGGCAGCTCATGGTTCGCGCGGTGCGCCGGGCTGCCGCTGATGCCGGATCGGAGGCGCTGCTCGCGCTGATCGAGTCGATCTCTGTCCCGCAGGGCATGTGGGAGTACCGCAACCCGGGCAGGCTGATCGCCGACGCGCTGGGCTGCCCGTCGGCACGCAGCATCCTGTCGGATCTGGGCGTGCTCCAGCTGTCGCTGCTCAGCGATCTCTGTCGCGCCATCGCGGCCGGCGAGCAGCAGGTGGGGGTGATCACCGGAGGTGAGGCAAAGTTCCGAGAACTGCGCGGGGTTATAGTGGGGCAGCCGGTCGCCAACACCGAGCAACCCCAGGACACGCCGCTTCCCGACGTGCACCACACATCGTCCGACCCCTGGGCCTCTGAGCTGGAAGCGCGCGCCGGGCTCGCCTCCCCGGTCGAGCTCTTCGCGATCATGGAATCCGCGCTGCGCCACGCGGAGGGCCTCGACGTCGATCGACATCGGGACCGGATCGCGCAGCTCTACAGCCGCTTCAGTGAGGTGGCGGCCGGGAACCCGCACGCCTGGCGGCGGCAGCCGGTGAGTCCTCAGGCGGTTCGCGATCCGTCGCCGAGAAACGCGATGCTGGCGTTCCCGTACACCAAGCGACACAGCAGCCAGTGGAACGTCAACCAGGCGGTCGCCATTCTCGTCTGCTCGGCGGCGCGGGCGGCGGGGTTGGGGCTCGAGCGCGACGGTTGGATCTTCCCGCTCGCGGCGGCGCAGTCGAAGCACGTCGTGCCCCTGGCGCAGCAGCAGCGGCTGCACACCCACCCCGGGACCGTGCTGTCGGGCGAACGGGCGCTCACGCTGGCGGGCATCTCCGCCCGGGACGTCGATGCCGCCGAACTGTACAGCTGCTTTCCCGCGGCGATCCAGTCCTTCGCCCTGGATCTGAAGCTCGCGGAGACGTGCCCGTGGACTGTCACCGGCGCCATGCCGTTCGCCGGCGGGCCGTACAACAGCTTCAGCCTGGAGGGCGTCGCGAGGATGGTGGAGGTGCTGCGCGGGGGCGAGGGAGACGACGGATCGGCGCGGCGGATCGGCCTCGTCTCCAATCTGAGCGGCATCTTCGGCAAGCAGGCGTGCGCGCTGTTCTCGAACCTGCCCAACGCGGATGGCTACCGGTACGAGGACGTCACCGCCGAGGTCGCCGCATGCGATCTCCCTCTTCCGCTCGACGGCGACTACGTCGGTCCGGCCACGATCGTCGGCTACACCGTCGTGTTCGCCGGAGGGGTGCCCTCGCACGCCATCGCCATCTGCGACACGCCGGCGGGCCGGCGCACTGTCGTCCGCAGCGAGGACCATGCGCTGCTCGAGTCGATGACCAAAGAGGAGTTCTGTGGCCGGGTCGTGCAGGTCACCGGCGCGGCGTTCGGGCCGTGACTACCAGGCGATCAGGCTAGAGCCGACGCCGTCGCTCGGTTGGATTCGGCGATCCGCAACTCGACGCTGCAAGCCCTCGAGGTCGCGCTACGACCGGGGCAGCCAGTACACGGCGCACCGTATTGACTGAGCGTTCAGAATTCTCTAAACACACCGTATGGATCGATCGACCGCCATCTTCGTCGACGGCCTGGGCGCTGCCGCTGCCACCTCCGGCATCCTGAACCAGCTCCAGGGCCGCATCTTCGCGCTCCTCTATCTTCAGCCCCGGCCCGTCGCGCTGGAAGACGTCGCCGCCGAGCTGGAGCAGAGCAAGAGCAACGTGTCGGTGAACATCCGCGGCCTCGTCGAATGGCACCTCGTGCGGCGCACGCGCGTCGCGGGCTCCCGCAAGGACCACTACGAGGCGGCCACCGACTTCTGGCGCGTGATGCAGGAGATCATGGAGCGCCGCTTCCGGTGGAACCTGCGACAGGTGCTGGCCGCCGCGGCCGAGACGGCGCGGGCGCTCGGCGAGGAGCGCGGGCCGCGGCGCACCGAGCGGGCCTTCATCGAGCGCAGGCTCGAGGCCGTGCGCGCCTTCTTTGCCGCCGTCGACGCGGGCATCGGCGCCTTCGCCCAGGGAAAATCCTTCGCCCCCGAGACGGTCCAGAACGTGTTTCGCCTCGGCGCACCCCGTTCCGGGGAACGGAGCTGATCGCATGAAACCTGCCCTCGTCGTGGGACTCCGTGATCCACATCAATCCTCGACGAGGTCCTCCCCGAGTTCGACGTCGAGGTCTTCAGCGGATGGCTGCGTCGTGTGGATGGAGGTCCACGAATGAGGCTCCCGAACACGGCGCACACCTCACGGCCCTGGCGAATCCACGAGCTCACCCACGACTTCCGGCTCGAGGATGTGTGGGCGCTGCCGGGGGTCGGCGGCTCTGACGACTTCCCTCGGCTGGTGCAGCAGATCGCCTCGTTCGACCCGTCGCAAAGTTCCTCCTGCGCCGTCCGCACGCTCTTCGTGATCCGGCGGAAGCTCGGGGAGCTCCTCGGTTGGGACGACGCCGACGCCGGCCTCGGCTCCAGGGTCCCGACGCTACGCGACCGGTTGCCGGCGGATCTGCGCGACGGCCCGTCCGGCCCGGAGTCCGACGCGCTTCCCTTCACCTCGCTGTACCTGACGGACGACGAGTGGGCGGCGGAGGGCGCCAACCGGACCATGCACGGGGTCATCCACGTCGGCCGGGTCCCGGACCAGACGGGCGGCTTTCGCGCCCAGATGGCCGTCCTCGTGAAGCCAAACGGTCCGCTCGGGGCCGCTTACATGGCCGCGATCAGGCCGTTCCGGTACCTGATCGTCTACCCGCAGATCCTGCGAGAGGTTGAACGGCTCTGGCGGGCAGGCACTCGCTCGGCATCCTGGCAAGGCGCCCCGGCATGACGCTTCCCCCCGGCCAATACCCCATCGATGGGTTCCCGCGCTTCGGTACGCACCTCCACCGCCCCCCTCCCGCTGTCCCCGTCGATCCTGTGATCGAGATCAGCGGCGCCGTGGGCAAATCCTTCGCCCTGCCACTGGCCGAGCTCACGACGCTTCCCCGCCGAGAGCTCACCGCCGACTTTCACTGCGTGGCTGGGTGGTCCGCCACCGACCTGCACTGGGAGGGGGTCGCCTTCGAGACCTTCTATCGCATGATCATCGAGCCGTCGGTTCCACCGGGCACGTCGGTCACTCATGTCGTCTTCGGCGGTCTCGACGGCTACCGGTCGGTCATGTCGATCGAGGACGCCTTGGCGGAGGACGTGCTCATCGCAGAGCGTCTCGATGGCCATCCGCTCGACGGTGACCATGGCGCGCCGGCCCGACTGGTCAGCCCCAGCCAGTACGGCTTTGTCAGTACCAAACACCTCTGCCGGATCGAGCTCCACACCGCCGAGCCGAGCGAGAACTACCACCCCTCTCCGATCATCGACGTGGAGTTGCGTCTGCTCAAGCCCCATCCGCGGGCGAGGGTGTGGGAGGAGGAACGTCATCGCTATCTCCCAGCCTGGTCGGTGCGGCGCGTCTACCGGCTGCTCATTCCAGTCATTGCATTCCTCTGCTCTCGCGGCAGCCGGCATCTGGAGAACCACGAGGTTACAGGCCACCAGGTCAACTGCGATCAGTAGTACTCTCGGAATGGAGGCGACCATGACGGTTCGGACCGAGCGCGTCGACGCGACTGACGTCTATCTGCGGACGACGGCGGTCATCTTCGCAGCCGCGGTCCTCGTGCACGGCAGTGATCACGTCCGGCGCGGCCTCGATGCGTCGCCGACGGCGGTGATGATCGCCGGCAGCATCCAGGCCGTCGTCGTCCTGATCGCCGTCGTCCTGGTGTTTCGGCGCACCCGGTGGGCACCGCACGCCGCGATCGTCGTCGGATTCGCCAGCGCCGCCCTGTTCATATACGCGCACGTGCTGCCCACGTACGCGCACGTGCTCCCCGGCTTCTGGACCCTCAGTGACAGCTTCGTGTCCGAGCCGCACACACACGTCAACTGGTTCTCGTGGGTGACGGCCGTGCTCGAGATCATCACCGGCATCGTGTTCGGTGTGGCCGGAGCTCGCGCACTGCGTGCGGCAGAATGAGGGTGTGGCGCGATGACGGCGACGAGAGCAGCGAAGGCGCGCGCATTCGACGACGTTGAAAGCGAGATCGAACACCATCGACGACGAAGGAGGCTCGAATGAGACAGCTCACCTGCACGGCGCCCCATCAGATCGAGTGGCGCGACGTTCCCGAGCCGCGTCTCGAGAGCGGCACAGACGCCCTCGTTCGTCCGCTCGCCGTGGCTCGCTGCGACATCGATCTCTTCCTGACATCGGGCTTCGTCCCGCTGCGCGGGCCGTTCGCCCTCGGTCACGAGGCCGTTGCCGAAGTCGTCGACATCGGCGATTCGGTGACCGGCGTGACAAGAGGGCAACGCGTGGTCGTGTCGTTCGAGGTGAGCTGCGGGGACTGCCGTTCGTGTCACGCAGGTCACACAGCGAACTGCGATCGCTATCCGGTACTGTCGGACTACGGAATGCAACCGCTCTCGGGCGTCGAGTACGGCGGCATGCTGTCGGACATCGTCCGAGTGCCACACGCCGCGGCGATGCTCGCGCCCCTTGCGCCTGGCCTGGACCCCGTCGCGCTGGCAAGCGTGTCGGACAATGTCCTCGACGGCTATCGTGCGGTGGCGCCCCACCTCAGATCATTGCCCGGCGCAGATGTCTTGATCGTGTGTCACGGAG
>VBKF01000177.1 GCA_005888095.1 Deltaproteobacteria bacterium
AGCTCCTTGGCGAGCGCCTTCAGCGACCGCGATATCTCGGAGATCTCCTGCTCCCGGCTGTCCTTGCCCTCCGTGCTGCGCATGAGCTGGAGGTAGTCGACGATGATGAGGCCGAGCTTCGTCGAGGGGTCGCGCTTCAGCCGCCGCGCCTTGGCGCGCAGCTCGAGGATGGAGAGCGCGGGCGTGTCGTCGATGAAGATGGGCGCGTCGGCGAGCCGCCCTGCCGCCATTGCGAGCTTCGGGAACTCGCGGTCGGAGAGATGGCCCGTGCGGACGCGCTTGAGGTCGACCCGCGACTCGGAGCAGAGCATGCGGAGCGCCAGCTGCTCCTTCGACATCTCGAGCGAGAAGACGGCGACGCCCACGTCGGCGCGCAGCGCAGCGTGCTCGGCGATGTTGAGACAGAGCGCGGTGTTGTGCACGCAGACGTCGTTGGCGACGAAGTTGTGTGTCTCGGGGATCGTCAGGTCGTAGACCTGGCGCTCTCCCATGGGCTCGATCGAGACGACCTCGTCCCAGTAAACGTCGCTGATGGCGATGACCTGCAGACGCTGGTCGCCCAGGTCCTCGGCCATCGCCCCGAGTCGCCGCCGTGACAGCGCGCGCCTTCCGACATGGAGATTCGAGGCATCCCCGATACCCATCCGGGTCCCCACGGACCGCCAGGAGGCTCCCTGCCTCGCGGCGTCGATCTGCTGCCACACGCCGACGGGGATGAGATCGCGGTTGGTCCGGTATTGCTTCGCCCGGAGCGCCGCCTGCACGCGCTTGAGGGCGGCTTCCTTGCCGTAGATGCCGATCTTATCGATGAACGTCCGGATGGATTCTGCGTCGGTGATGTCCACCTGGAAGGCCAAGCGGATGCCTCCCCGGTATCTGACGCGGCGTTCACGGAGCGAAGCGATCACTCCGAACCGCAGGAGAAGGTGCTGCACCTGGCGGGCCAGGCGCTCGCTCGTCGAGCAGAAGCCGAGCTGCGCCTGCCGGCTCGCCAGCACGGTGGCCCAGCCGTCGGTGGCAAAGAGACGGTTCAGGAAGCAGGCCACCTCGTCCGCCACCAACGTGAAGACGAGGTCCGGAACGAACTTCTCCCGAGCCGTCTTGCCCCAGAGGCCGAGCGACGTGAGCCAGCGCGTGAGGCCGTTGCGCGCACTCTTCCGGATCGACGACGGCCCGGCCGGCGCGATGTCCTGCGCGCGCAGATCGAGCGCGGCGCAGAGGCCGTCGAACACCGCCCGCCCGGGAACCGTTCTCCCCTGGCACCAGTGTGTGATCGAGGCCGGCGTGACGTCGAGCTCGACGGCAAGCTGCCGCGCCGACGTACCCGAGGCGGCGAGGCTCTGCTTCACGATCCGGCCGAAGGCGACCCGTCCGGCCGCGATCGCGCTTCGGTCGGCGGACACCCGCAGGCTGGGCGCTCGCCCATCGGCCACGTCCTCCCGAGCCGTGAGCCCCCCGAACCGGCCGACGGCTTCTCGGAACTCCGCCCGGAGTCGCGGGTCGGAATTCGTGAAGCGTGGGCACGCACCTGTGAGCGTGCCGTCGCCGAGCAGGTAGCCGAGGAGCTTGGCACGCTCCACGCCGATCGAGCGCTCGCCGAACACGTCGATCCGGCGCGGGACGGCGACGTGGTCGCCCGGGCGGACCTCGGCGAGGGGTCTCCAGCCCTCGATGGTGAGGAAGGGGTGCGTGACCGTCGTCCGGACCTTCCGGCCGAGACGGGTCCTCACCTCGAAGACCGGCTTCAGGCCGTCGTCCACGAAGGCGGCCGGCGAGACCATGGCGAACTTCCACCGATCGGTCAGGGTGAGGAGCCGACCGGATCGCGACCTGACGATCTCCTCGATGGTGCGAACGCTGCCGTCCGAGAGGACGATCTCGGCGTCGGCGGCCAGGCACTTTCCCATGCTCGGACGCCCCGCCACGATGACCAGGTCGGACGGCTGAAAGCCCGCCGTCAGGTTGTCGAGGTCGTGGAAGCCGCTCGGGACCCCGGTGACCGCCTGCTTCTGCTCGTAGAGCCGCTCGATCGTCTTGAGCGACTCGACGAGGAGGTCCGAGATGCGCACGAACTCCGGCTTCACCTTGCGGTCGGAGATGCCGAAGATGAGCTGCTCCGCGTGGTCGAGCAGCTCGGCGACGTCGCCGCCGCCCTCGTAGCCGTGCATCGCGATCTGAGTGGCCGCCCCGATCAGGCCCCGCAGGATCGACTTGTCGCGGACGATCCTCGCGTACTGCGCGACGTGCGCCGCGGTCGGCACGCGCTCGGCGAGCTCCGCGAGGTATGCCGAGCCGCCGACGTCGGCGAGCTCGCTGCGCGCTTTGAGCACCTCGGCCAGCGTGATCAGGTCGGCCGGCTCGTTGCGCGCCGACAGGTCGAGCATGGCCCGGAACACCTTGCGGTGCGCCTCGCGGTAGAAGTCGTCCGCCTGGACGAGCTCCGTGACCCGATCGAGAGCGGCGTTGTCGAGCAGGATGCCGCCGAGCACCGCCTCTTCGGCCTCCAGGCTCTGCGGCGGCACCCGGCGCAGGCTCTCGTCGATCGTCGCCATCCCCACCCCTCAGCCGAAGGTAGCCCGCCTACCATCCCCCCCGGAGCCGACGCAAGACCTGGAGCTCAAAAGATCCGCGACGGGGAGCTACGGACGCACGCTCCGCTGCTGCAGCACCCCGTCGAGCGCCTGGCGGTCGTGCTCCGAGAGACGCTCCGTCCCCACCTGCGCCGGCGACGGGTCCAGCATGAGCGCCCGCCAGAGCACCACCCCGGCAGCCGCACCCGTTGCGAGCAGCAGGAGCGGTTTGACGAGCGTCCTCGCGGGCGCGCTGCGGCGCCGCCCGTTCTCCTTTCCCATGCCCCCTCCTCGCCTCACCCGCCGACCGCCGGCAGCGGCTCGCCGCCCTCCAGACGCAGGCGCACGACCGGCCAGCCGCGCCGCACCGCCGCGCGGCGGAGCAGCGGGTCGGGATTGACGACGCGTGGCTCGCCCACTCGCTCGAGGACCGGCAGGTCGGTGATCGAATCCGTGTAGAAGTAGCTCCGGCGGAGATCCACGCCGTGACGCTCGGCGAAGCGCTCCGCCCAGTAGATCTTGCCCGCTCCGTAGCAAACCGGGTGGACCGCCTCGCCCGTGAAGCGGCCGTCGCGCACGACGAGCTGCGTGACCAGCACGTGGGCGATGCCGAGGTCCGCGGCCAGCGGCTCGGCCAGGTAACGCGTGGCGCTGGTCAGAATCGCGGGGACGTGCCCAGCGCGGCGGTGCGCCTCCACGGCCGCCGCCATGGCGGGGTAGATGTACGGCCGGACCGTCCGCGCGTACCACGCCTCACAGTCGCGCTGCACGAGCTCCTCGACGCGGCCCGAGATCCACGCCATCGAGGCCCCGAGCGCCCGCTCGACGTCGAGCAGCCCGAGCTTGTAGCGCGCGAGGTAGTAGAGGGTGCGCGCCATGTCGCGCCGCCGGGCCTGACCCGTGCGCCGCAGGTGCCGCATGTAGAGGGGCGCAGAGTTGCGCGCGATCAGCGTGCCGTCGATGTCGAAGAGCGCGGCAACCACGACCGGCTAGGCGCGCTCGACCACCATCGCGATCCCCTGGCCGCCGCCGATGCAGAGCGAGGCGACGCCGAGCCGGGCGTCGCGCGCGCGCATGGCATGGAGCAGGGTCACGAGGACGCGGCCGCCGCTCGCGCCGATCGGATGGCCGAGCGCGATCGCACCGCCGTTCACGTTGACGCGGTTCTTCGGGATGCGGAGCTCGCGCAGCACACCGAGCGACTGGGCCGCGAAGGCCTCGTTCAGCTCCCAGAGGTCGATCTCCTCGCGACGGAGCCCGGCGCGCTCGAGCGCCTTCTCGGAGGCCGGCCACGGCCCCATGCCCATGATGGACGGATCGACGCCGGCCGACGCGTAGGACCGGATCGTCGCCAGGGGCTCCAGGCGGAGCTCCTTCGCCTTGCGCTCGGACATGACCACGACGGCCGCGGCACCGTCGTTGATCCCCGAGGCGGTCCCCGCGGTGACCGTGCCGTCGGGCTTGAAGGCGGGCTTGAGGGCCGCGAGCCGCTGGACGGTCGTGTCGGCCCGCGGGTGCTCGTCGGTGTCGAAGGTGACCGTCTCGCCCTTCTTGGCGGGAATCTCGACGGGCACGATCTCGGCCTTGAAGGCGCCCGATTTGATCGCGGCGGCGGTCTTCGCCTGGCTCTCGGCTGCGAACTCGTCCTGCTCCTCGCGGGAGATGCCGTACTTGCTGGCGATGTTCTCCGCCGTGATGCCCATGTGGACGAAGGTGATGGGGCAGGTGAGCCCGTCCGCGATCATCGAGTCGAGGAGCTTGTCGTGCCCCATGCGGATGCCGAAGCGGGCCTTCTGGAGGAGGTACGGCGCGCCGCTCATGCTCTCCATGCCGCCGGCGACGATGGCGTCCGCCTGCCCGAGCTCGATCGCCTGCGCCGCCAGCACGACCGCCTTGAGGCCCGAGCCGCACGCCTTGTTGACGGTGAAGCTCCCGACCTCCTTCGGGATGCCCGCCTCGAGCGCCGCGACGCGCCCGGGGTTGAGCCCGAGGCCGGCGGGGAGCACGTGACCGAGGATCACCTCCTCCACCTGCCCGGGCCCGAGGGTGGCCCGCCGCACGGCATCCCGCACGGCGATCGCGCCGAGCTTCGTGGCCGGGAGCTGTGCGAGCGCGCCGCCGAGCGTGCCGATGGCGGTGCGGGTCGCGCTGACGATGACTGGACGGGCCATGGTATGTTGCTCTCCTCTCGTGCGGGGCGCCGACACGCACCGGTCGCGTTGTCGCTATAGCACACGGTCGTTCGGCTAAGCTATCGGCGGCACTGCCGGGAGAGCAAGATGGCGATCGAGGGCACGACCGCTGACCTGCCACGGACCGGGAACGGGCACCGGGTGGCGCTGGTCATGTCGGGTGGCGGCGCGCGCGGGGCCTACGAGGCGGGCGTCCTGCGCTACCTCCTCGACGATCTGCCGCACCGGCTCGGGCGACCCGTCCATTTCGACATCGTGACGGGCTCGAGCGTCGGAGCCATCCATGCCTGCTACGTCGCCGCCACGATCGGCCAGCCGGCCGCCGGGCTGCGACTGGCCGACATCTGGCGATCGCTCGAGGTGAGCGGCGTGTACGAGCTCGGCGCCGCCGACCTCGTCACCGTGCCGCTGCGTCTGCTCGGGCTTGCCGGGCCGCAGAGGTATCCCCCCGAGCCGGGCATCCCGGAGCGCCTCGCCGGCTTGCTCGACCCCCGCCCGCTCGAGCGGCTGGTCCGCGAGCGCATCCCGTGGGCCGAGCTACGGCGCCACATCGACGCCGGCGCGCTCCAAGCGGTCGCCGTCACCGCCACCGAGATCGGCTCGGGCACGTCGGTCGTCTGGGTCGACAACCGCGAGGGCGTCGTCCGCCGCTGGGCGCGCGATCCCTTCGTCATCGCCCGGCCGGCCAGGCTCGAGCCGGGCCACGCGCTCGCCTCGGCCGCGATCCCGTTCCTGTTTCCGGCGCTCAAGATCGGCGACGGCTACTACTGTGACGGCGGGCTGCGCCTGAACACCCCGCTCGCCCCGGCGCTCAGGCTCGGCGCCGACCGGCTGCTGATCGTGGGGCTGCAGCATCACCGGACGCCGGAGGAGGAGGCCCGGCTCGCTCCCCAGCGCGAGGCCAGCTACAACTCCCTCGCCTTCCTCGGCGGTAAGGTGCTGAACGCGCTGCTCCTCGACCACGTAGACTACGACGTCGACCGCCTGCGCCTCGTGAACGCGATCCTCGACACCGGTGTCCGCGTCTATGGGCCCGATTTCCTGCCGCGCATCAACGAGACCATCGAGGCGCTGCGCGGCACGCCCTACAAGGTGGTCCACAACCTTTACCTCCGGCCCTCACGCGATCCGGGCGTCATCGCCACCGAGTGTCTCGAGCATCACCGCGGGCCCGAGGGGCTCCGCGAACGAGTCTCGCACGCCGTGATCCGGTACGCCGCGCAGGGCGTCGTCGCCGAGGCGGACCTCCTGTCGTACCTGTTCTTCGACCGCTGCTACGCCGAGCACCTGATGGAGCTCGGCTGGGCCGACGCCGAGGCCCACGGCGACGAGCTGGTCGAGTTCTTCGCCGAGGGCTGAGCAGCTCAGGCCGCCGGCGGGTCGGCGGGCACCGGCGGATAGCCCTCCGGGCGGACGTAGCGCGGCGTCCGCCCGGGCGGCACGGGCACCCGCTCGCGCTGCTTCTTCGTCAGGCGCAGCAGGACCGTCATCGAGTTCTCGAACTCGTCCATCGAGCGGGTCTCGAGGAGCCCGCGCCGGACCATGTCGTCGAACAGCGCCTCGCCCTTCTCGCTGCGCAGGATGGTGATCGTCCAGTCCATGCACCCCACTCCCCCGCACGAGATGTCGGCGAGCTCGGCGCTGAAGTCGCCGCAGTGGTGGCACTCCGGGCGCGCGTACTCCTGGGCGTGGCGGAGCTTCATCTCGACGAGCGCCCCGTCCTTCTTGTAGATGAGCACCTTGCCCTTGACGTTGAACTTCTTGATCTCGGTGAGCGGGATGCGCATATCGCGGTCGATCTTCTCGACCATCAGCCCCTCGTAGGTGAAGACCTCGGTGCAGAGGAGCCCGACGGTGAACGAGACGATGTCGCCGAAGCCCTTCAGGAACTTCGTCTGCCGCTCGATGTGCTTCGGCTTCTTCCTCCCGTTGTCCAGGAACGACGGGTCGGTGAGCTGGATCTTCCGCACCGGTGTCACCTGGCACGGCACGCCGACGAAGCAGACCTTCTTGAGCCCCATCCGATCGGCGTCGGCGAGCGCCAGGTCGTTCGGGCAGTAGGTGTACCAGGAGCTGGCGCTCGCGATGGCGTCGGCCACCGTCGTGACCACCTTCGGCTTCGGCGCCGCGGGCATCGTCTCGTCGGCGGCGGACACGACTGCGCCGTCGAACAGCCCCTCGCGCAGCCCGTGGCAGAGGATCGCCGTCACCACCCCGCCGTCCTGGCAGCGGGCGAGGATCTCCGGGTCCTTGCAGCGCGCCGCAACGATCCGCCGGTAGCGGCCGAAGAGCCCTTCGTAGACGCCCTCCGCGCGCGGCAGGACCTGATCGCGCATGTCGAACTCGCGGACCCCGAGACGCGGGCAGACCTGGGCGCACACGTCGCAGCCGATCCCCTCGCTGATGCCGCAGTAGTCGAACGGCGCCGAGGCCTTCGCCACCTGCTTCGGCTTGCCGTCGATGTAGTCGATGACGTTGTGGGGACAGACCAGGACGCAGGTGCCGCACTCGCAGCAGCTGCCGTACGCCACCACCTCGTTCATCATCTCCTTGAACGTCGGGACAGGCATGCGCATCGACATTAGTCGCGTGAATTCCACGGTGTCAATTGCGAGCGCCCGTGGTAGGGTCGGCGCGTGCTGACGCGGGCCGAGCTGCGCACCCTCACCAACGTCGCCGAGGCGATCGTCCCGCACGGCGGCGACTTCGCGCTCGGTGCCGCCGACGTCGGGCTCGGGGAGCGCGCGGCGGCCTGGATCGAACGGTTGCCTCCGAGCGCGCGCCGGCAGCTGCGCGTACTCCTGCACGCCTGGGAGGCAGGTTCCCTCGCCTCCCACCATCTCCGCCCCTTCAGCCGGCTCTCGCCTCGGGCGCGCACCGCGTGGATCGAGACCTGCGCCGTGAGCCGCGCGCCCTGGCGGCGTATCCCGCTCGTGCTCCTCAAGATGCTCGTGCTCGCCGCCTTCACCGCGGACCCGCGCGTCGAGACGGCGCTCGGCTACACCTACGACTGCCTCGACCCGCACCCGCCCCGTCGCGGCGCGCGCCTGGCACCGCTCCAGTATCCGGACGTCCGGGGGACGGTCGAGGAGACGGCCGACGCCTGCGTCATCGGCTCGGGCGCCGGCGGCGCCGTGGTGGCGCACGAGCTGGCGCGCGCCGGCCTTCGCGTCGTCGTGCTCGAGGAGGGCGCCTACTTCACGCAGGCCGACTTCCACGGGCCGCCGATGGAGCGCGTGCAGCGCCTCTACCGCAGCGGCGGCACGACCCTGGCACTCGGGCGTCCGGCCATCCCGCTGCCCCTCGGGAAGTGTGTCGGCGGCACGACCGTCGTCAACTCGGGCACCTGCTTCCGCACCCCCGACCGCGTGCTGCGCGCCTGGGAGGCCGAGGAGGGTGTCGAGGGCGCCGACCCGGCTACCATGGCGCCCTACTTCGACGAGGTCGAGCGTGCCATCTCGGTCCGCCCCGTGCCGTGGGACATCATCGGACGGAACGCCGAGCTCTTCGACCGGGGCGTCCAGGCGCTCGGCCTCCACGGCGAGCCGATCCGGCGCAACATCGACGGCTGCCACGGCTGCGGCCAGTGCGCCTTCGGCTGCCCGAGCGACGCCAAGCAGGCGATGCACCTCTCCTACCTGCCGGCGGCCGCGGCCGCCGGCGCCCGGCTCTACGCGCGCTGCCGGGCTGATCGCGTCGTCCTCGAGGGCGGCCGCGCCGCGGGTGTCGAGGCCACCCTCCTCGACCGCCACGACGACGCGATCCGCGGCCGGCTCCGCGTGCGCTCGCCGCTCGTCGTGGTCGCCGCCGGTGCGGTGCACACGCCGGGCGTGCTCCGGCGGAGCGGCCTCCGGCACCGAGCCCTCGGGCGGAACCTGCGCGTCCATCCGGCCGTCGGTGTCGCGGGCTACTTCCGCGAGGAGGTCCGTGCCTGGCGGGGCACGCTCCAGTCCTACTTCGTCGACCACCTCCAGGAGTCGCACGGCGTGATGATCGAGGTGACGAATCCCGTCCCGGGCATCGGCACGGCGGCACTGCCCGGCGTGGGGACGGCGATCAAGGCCGGGCTCGCGCGTTTCCCGCACGCCGCCTCGGCCGGGCTCTTCGTCTCCGACACCGGCGCCGGCCGCGTCATCGGCCTCGGCGACGGCCGCGAGCCGCTCCTGACGTATCGCCTCGCGTCCGCGGATGCGCGCGCGCTCCTCGCCGGCATCGCGCTGGTCGCCGAGATCTTCTTCGCGGCGGGCGCCGAGAGCGTCTACCCGGCGGTGGCGGGCCTCGGCGAGCTCCGCCATCCGCGCGAGGCCGGCGTGCTGCGCGACGGACGCTTCGGACCCGCCGCCCTCATGCCCACGGGATTCCACCCGATGGGCACGGCTCGCATGGGTCGCGACGCCCGCCGCGCCGTGGTCGACAGCTGGGGCGCGGTGCATGGCGCCCCCGGCCTCTACGTCGCCGACGCAAGCCTGTTCCCCACCTGCGTGGGCGTCAACCCGCAGGTGTCGATCATGGCATTCGCGACTCGCATCGCACGCCGGATCGCGGCGTGAACGGTCGGCGGCGAGGCCGCCCCAGCACGGGAAAACGCGCCGGCCTCGCGGCGTCGGAACCGGATGCGCCCGGCCCCCCGGGTGTGGTAGCAGTCCCGGTCGCCGCGGCGGCTCATGGCCGCGCGCCGGGGGTGTTCGATGACACGTCTCGCTGCCGGGTTCGTCACGGCCGTCGCGCTGCTGTCGCCGTGCGTCGCGCCCGTCACCGCGTCGGCGCAGGTTCCACGTCCGACGATCGAGGGCCCCATCACGGGAGGTCGTGGGACGCCTTTCGTCGCCGCCACCAGCTTCGACCTGTCCGAGGTCGGTTACGTGCAGGAGGAATATTTCATCTCCGGCACGGCGAGGGCCTTCACCAACGTCGGGCCGCTCGGCGCCGACGGGAAGTGGACGGTGACCCCCGGCGCGACCGCGCCGTACAAGACCCGCATCCTGGTGCACCGGCCGGCGAAACGGACCCGGTTCCGCGGTACCGTGATCGTCGAGTGGCTCAACGTGAGCTTCGGGCTCGACGCGGCGCCGGACTGGATCTCCGCCCACACCCAGATGATCCGCGAGGGCATCGCCTGGGTCGGCGTCTCGGCGCAGTTCATCGGCGTCGAAGGTGGGATGTCGATCCTCGGCAACCCGAGCATCCCGCTCAAGACCGTCGACCCGGTCCGCTACGGGTCGCTGGTCCATCCCGGCGACAGCTTCTCCTACGACATCTTCTCGCAGGCGGGAGAGGCCATCCGGCAGCCGTCCGGCCCGAACCCGCTCGCCGACCTGCGCCTGAAGACCGTGATCGCGACCGGGGAGTCGCAGTCCGCGTTCCGCATGGTGACCTACATCGACGCGATCCACCCGGTCGCGCGCGTCTACGACGGCTTCCTCGTCCACAGCCGAGCCTCCACCGGCGTGCCGCTCTCCGAAGCGCCCCAGCCGGTGATCCCGGTCCCTTCGCCGACCGTCATTCGCAGCGACCTCGATGTCCCGGTGCTGACCTTCCAGACGGAGACGGACCTCCTGTTCCTGCAATCGCTCGCCGCGCGCCAGGACGACACCGACCGGCTTCGCCTGTGGGAGGTGGCGGGCACCGCGCATGCCGACACGTACTTGATCGTGACCGGGATGAGCGACCTCGGCAAGTCGCCCGACGCGGCGAATCTCGTGCTGACCTCGTCGCCCCTCGGCGTGTTCATCTGCCCGCGACCCATCAACTCGGGGCCGCAGCACTTCGTCCTGAACGCAGCGATCCGCTGGCTCACTCGCTGGGTCCGGCGCGGCACGCTCCCGCCCAGCGCGCCACGCCTCGACGTCGACCCCGGACCGCCGGCGCAGTTCGTCCTCGACGGGCACGGCAACGTGACGGGCGGCATCCGCACGCCCGAGCTCGACGTGCCGATCGCGACCTTGTCGGGCGGCGGACAGTCGGGCCCCCTCGCCTGCCTGCTCTTCGGCACCACCGCCCCCTTCGACGCGAGCACGCTCGCCACGCTCTACCCCACCCACGGCGCCTATACCTCGGCGTTCAACCGGGCGGCGCGGCGCGCCGTGCGGGCGGGCTTCGTGATGAAGTCGGATGCGAGGCTGATGGAGCGGGCTGCGGCGCGCTCGGCTGTGGGGAGATGAGGTCCGTCATGACGCTGGCTTGGTTCCCGATCGGCGTGCTGGCGCTGGTGCTTGCGCCCGCCATCGCTCAGGCCACCTGTACCGACACAGCGGCCGTCGCTGCCACGCGAGCGGAAGGGGACATGCAGTGTCCCTGCGCGACCTCGGCGAATCACGGGCAATACGTCCACTGCGTGGCCGGCGTGGCGAAGGCAGCGGTCGCGAGCGGCAGCCTGCCCCAGGAGTGCAAGAGCGCCGTCGTCAGGTGCGCGGCGAACTCGACCTGCGGGAAGCCGGGGTTCGTCACCTGCTGTGTCACCAGGAACAGCGTGACGCGGTGTCACCGCACCAGGAGACTCTGCGACGCGGCGAAGGGCGGCCACATCGGCGCTTGCCCGAGCTGCTGCGACGCGTGCACGGGAGGATGCCCCACGACGACCACGTCGACGCTGCCCTGCGTCTTCCAAGCCGGCTTCGGGTGCATCCCATCCGGCTGTGACCCCGGCTTCGAATGTCTCGCGTTGCAGCCGTTCTCCTGCCAGTGCGTGCCAGTCGGGAGCACGTCGACGTCGCCGCCCCCGGCTGCAGCGCCTGCGGCGCGGTGAGGACGTGCCCGCGACGGCTGGGTCGAGACGTCTTGACCCCAACGCAGAGATGCGATTGACGGGCGGCATGCTCCTCCTCATCCTCATCGCGATCCTCCTCACGGCGCCGTCCGCCCGCGGCGACGAGACCTGCATGTCTCCCTACATGCCGAAGATCACCGGCCAGGAGGACTACGTCTACGTCTGGACGCTCGGGGTCGAGGGCGTGGGCGACGGCTCCGACAAGCTGGTCACCGTCGGCGCCAACCCCAAGGCGCCGAACTACGGCAAGGTCGTGTCCACCGTCTCGGTCGGCGGCCGGCATGAAGCCCATCACGGCGACTTCACGGACGACCGCCGCTTCTTCTGGGCCGGCGGCCTCGACGACAGCGTGCTCTACGTCTTCGACGTGGCCGCCGACCCGGCGCACCCGAAGCTCGCCCGGACGATCGACTCCTTCGTCCGCGACTCGGGCGGCGTGGTCGGCCCGCACACCTTCTTCGCCCTGCCCGGCCGGGTGCTGGTCAGCGCGCTCTCGAACGACCGCGACCAGGGCGGTCGGACGGCGCTCGTCACGTACAACAACGACGGCAAGTTCGTCGAGACCGCGTGGATGCCCGACAAGGCCGAGTACGGCTACGACGTCCGCGTGCAGCCGCGCCTGAACCGCATGCTCACCTCGTCCTTCACCGGCCGGCAGAACTACATGCGGGACTTCGCCGCGCTGCTCGCCGATCCCGAGGCGATGAAGCACTTCGGGAACACCATGGTCGTGTGGGACTTCCACGCCCGCAAGCCCATCCAGACGCTCGCGGTGCCGGGCGCGCCGCTCGAGATCCGCTGGGCGCTCCAGCCGCGCCACAACTACGCCTTCACCACCACCGCCCTCACGTCGAAGATCTGGCTGATCGCGCAGCAGGACGACGGCAGCTTCCGCGCCACGCCGGTGGCGGACATCGCCGACCCCAAGCGGACGCCGCTCCCGGTCGACATCAGCCTCTCGGCCGACGATCGCTTCCTCTTCGTCGACACCTTCATGGACGGGACGTGCCGCGTCTACGACGTGTCCGACCCGCGGCGGCCGAAGGTCGTCCACGAGCAGAAGATCGGCGCCCAGCTGAACATGGTGTCGGAGACCTGGGACGGCGAGCGCGTCTACTTCACGTCCTCGCTCCTTGCCAACTGGGACAAGAAGGGCAAGGACAACGAGCAGTTCCTGACCTGTCACCGCTCTTCCACGTCGACTTCCTCGCCGAAGGGCTCGGACGGCCCCACATCATGCGCTTCGGCCAGGAGCGGTTCTACAAGAACCAGATCTTCGAAGGGTCGTGATCCGCGCGGCGCTCGCGGCGCTGGTGGCGCTCGCCGGGCCGGCGGTCGCGGCGGAGGTGGCGGCTCCCGAACGCCTGCGCGGCGTCGACCCGGCCGCGCTCGGCTACACGTACGCCGTCGGGACCTTCGCCCCGGAGTACGCCCCGCCCGCGCCCGGCTCCTACACGCTCCCGGTCATCCAGACCGTGCACGACCACCCGCTCGTCGACGCCGACGGCCGGCCGACGACGCTCTTCACGCTCAAGCGCGGCCGGGTGGCCGTCGTGGCGTTCATCTACACGACCTGCATCGACGTCGCCGGCTGCCCGCTCGGCAACGCGGTGCTCGCGCGAATCGACCGCGCGCTCGCCGCCGAGCCGAGCCTCGCGCGGCGGGCACGGCTCATCACGGTGAGCTTCGACCCCGAGCGCGACACGCCCGCCCGCATGGCTCGGGTGCGCGCGCTCTACCGGCCGTCCGCGTCGTGGCGGTTCCTCACCACCCGCGGCGACAACGAGCTCCGACCCTTGCTCGAAGACTTCGGTCAGCCGGTCGCCAAGCTCCGCTTCGCCGACGGCCGGTGGAGCGGGCTCTTCCGGCACGTCCTCAAGGTCTTCCTGCTCGACCGCGAGAACCGCGTCCGCAACATCTACAGCGTGGGATTCCTCGGCCCCGCGCTCGTCCTGAACGACATCCGGACGCTGGCCGGCGAACCCGCTTCTACTGCTCCGCCGGGGGCAGCCGGCCTCGCTTCTCCGACGATGGCCGCCTCCGCGCGGCGGCATGCAGCAGCGCGCGGCCCGTCGCCACGACACCGCTGAAGGCGAGAACCCCGAAGAGGACCGGAAGCGTCACGATGCCGATGACCAGGCGTCCCGCGGCCGGCCACCAGCTCGACGGCAGATCGTGATCATCCCTGCTCACGTCCGTCCTCCGTCTCTCCGGCGGCTCAGCCTGCGCCGTCGGTCCAAGCGCGACGCCCCAGGCTACACCCGCCGTCAAGGCCATAGGTCCGGATAGGCGCCGTGCGACAAGCGTCGACGTTCCGTCGTGACCGTCGCAAATGTGGCGCTGTGGCGGCGCCGGCGACAGAGCCGGCGGCCCGGCACACGAATTGAAAGCTTGGGCCCGCGCGCCGGACTCCGCAAGGGAGTTGCTGCAGCAGGTCCACGCTGCCGGGGTCTGGTCCGACCTGCGTGGAAAACCCGGTACGACAAGAGAGCTGAGGAAGGCCCCGGTGCGCATGATACGTGTAGCCGTCACCCTGATCGCGACGCTCATTGCCGCCGCCGCAGCGAGCGCTGCGCCGGGCAGCCTCGACTCGACGTTCGGTGCGGGTGGCAAGACGACCACCTCGTTCGGGACCGGCTCCGCCGACATATACGCACTCGTCCTCCAGCCCGACGGGAAGTTGGTTGCGGCCGGATCGGACGTCAGCCAGTCGGCCTTCGCCCTCGTCCGCTACAACGCCAACGGCAGCCTCGATCCGACCTTCGGCATGAGCGGAACGGCCAGCACCCCGATCGGGATCGACACCTCCGGTGCATCCGCCCTCGTCCTCCAGTCCGACGGGAAGCTGGTCGCCGCGGGCAACGCGTGGAAGGACAGCGTCGACGCCGACTTCGCGGTCGTCCGCTACAACACCAACGGCAGCCTCGATGCGACGTTCGGCGCAGGCGGCAAGGTCACCACTTCGATCGGCAGCGACGAGGACGACGCCTACGCGCTCGCCCTCCAGCCCGATGGGAAGCTCGTGGCCGCGGGGGTGACGCTCAACGGTTTCCGCTGGGACTTCGCCCTGGTTCGCTACAACGCCAACGGCAGCCTCGATACGACCTTCGGCACGGGTGGAACGGTCATCACCTCGATGGGGACCGACGGCACCGGGGCATCCGCGTTGGTGCTCCAGCCCGACGGGAAGCTGGTCGCGGCGGGCACGACGACGAACGACGGCTCCGCCTACGACTTCACCCTGGTGCGCTACAATGCCAACGGCAGTCTCGATGCAACCTTCGGGACGGGCGGCAAGGTCACCACCCCGGTCGGGAGCGGCGGCGACTACGCCGACGCGCTCCTCTTCCAGCCCGACGGGAAGCTCGTGGCGGCGGGCAACACGCAAGGCAGCGATCGCGACTTCGCCGTCGTCCGCTACAACGCCGACGGGAGCCTCGACGGCAGCTTCGGCACGGGGGGAAAGGTCATCACGCCGCTCGGGAGCAGCGATGACGTCGCGTTCTCCCTGGTCCTCCAGCCGGACGGGAAGCTCGTGGCGGGGGGCTACGCAACCAACGGCAGCAACGACGACTTTGCCCTCGTCCGCTACCTCGGGCAGGTCTGCGGCGACGCCATCGTGGCGGCACCCGAGCAGTGTGACGCCGGAGCCGCGAATGGCACGGCGAGCTCCTGCTGCACGGGATCGTGTCAGTTCGCGACCACGGGCACGACCTGCACCGGGGGCCACTGTGACGGCACGGGGGATTGCCTGCCGCCACCGACGACGACCATCACCACCACCTCGACAACGACGACCACTGCGCCACCGACCACGACCAGCACCACGACGTCGACGGCGACCAGCACCACCGCCACCTCCACGACGACGACCACGACCACCGCGGCGACCGCCACGTCCACGACCTCCACGACCAGTCAACCGACCACCACGACCGGTTCCACCGCGTCCACCACCAGCATCACCGGGACGACCACCATCACCTCGACAACGACGATGACTGAACCACCAACCGCCACCAGTTCCACGGAATCGACGACGACGAGCACTACCGCGTCCACGACGAGCACGACCGGAACGGCCAGCACCACATCCTCCACGACAACCTCGGCATCGGCGACGACGACCACGAGCTCCTCCAGCACCACGATGGCATCTACTACCACGACGAGTACGACCACCCTTCCGCACGGTTCCACGACCAGCACCACGCTGCCCTGCCCCGACAGCGATATCGACGGGGTCACTTGTGTGTTGCGAGCGGCCGCGCACGCGCCCGAGTGTGCAGGGGATGTGATTCCCGCACCGATCCAGCGCCGAGTCGACCAGGCGACGACCGTCATCAACCGCGGGGCAGCGGCGACGTCTGCCACCAAGGAGCGGAAGTTCGTCAGGCAGGCGGCGACGCTCCTGAAGAAGGCCGCTCATCTCACCGGCAGTGCTGGCAGGAGAGGTAAAGTCTCGCCGGCCTGCTCGGGGACACTCGCCGCCCTGCTGGATGATGGCGGGAACCGCGCCGCGCGATTCGCGGCGACGCTGTAGCCAGCGGGCGCGCCGCTCGTCAGACCGCGAACCGGAAGTGGACGATGTCGCCGTCCCGCACGACGTACTCCTTGCCCTCGAGGCGCAGCTTCCCCGCCTCGCGGCACTTCGCCTCGCTCCCGTAGCGGACGAAATCGTCGAACGCCATCACCTCGGCGCGGATGAAGCCGCGCTCGATGTCGCTGTGGATCTTGCCGGCGGCCTTGAGCGCCGTCGTGCCGCGGCGGATCGGCCAGGCGCGGCACTCGTCCTCGCCGGCGGTGAGGAAGCTCACGAGGTCGAGCAGGTGGTAGCTCGCGCGGATGAAGCGGTCGCGCGCGCTCTCGGCAAGCCCGAGGTCGTGGAGGAAGGCTCCCCGATCGGCGGGCTCGAGCTGCGCGATCTCGGCCTCGAGCCCGGCCGCGAGCACCAGCGCCTCGGCGCCTTCGGCGCCCGCCCGCGCCGCGACGTCCGCGGGCAGCGGCGCGGCCGCCTCCGCCTCGGCCACGTTGAGCACGATGAGGAGCGGCCGGAGCGAGAGGAACGCGAAGCCGGCGAGCTGCGTGCGCTCCTCGACGCCGAGGCCGAGGGTGCGGAGCGCCCTCCCCGCCTCCAGCTCGGGCGCGATGCGCTCGAGCAGCGCCTGCTCCCGCTCGTGGCCTTTCTCCTTCCGCACGCGCTCGAGCCGCTTCTCGACCACGGCCAGGTCGGCGAGCACGAGCTCGGCGGCGAAGGCGCTCACGTCCTCGGCCGGTGTGGCCGGGGCGCCGGTCAGCTCGGGAACGCCACGGACGACCTCGACCAGCGCGTCGGCGTCGCGCAGCTGGGCCACGGTCGGCGCGTCGAGCACCGCCCGGCGCTCGGCCGTGTGAGCCGGCGGGAAGTCGACGAAGGTCACCTCGGCGTACGTCGTCTTGCGCGGGTGGTAGATCTCGGCGAGCTTGTCGACGCGCGGGTCGGGAACCTTGATGACCCCCAGGTTCACGGCTCCCGGGGCCGCGGGCCGGGCCTGCAGTCCGGTGAGGGCCGTGAAGACCGTGGTCTTCCCGGCGCCCGCGAAACCCGTGAGCCCGACCTTCATGCCGCCCCCAGCGCCGCGGCGGCGAGGTGGAGCCCGGCGATCGTCTTGCCGTCGACGATCTCGCCGTCGCGGACCTTCGCGAGCGCCTCGGCGAGCGGGATACGCGCGATCTCCGCAATCGCCTCGTCGGCCTCGTGGGCGGTGCTGCCGTCGGTGAGCCCGCGGGCCAGGAAGAGGTGGATCCGCTCGTCGCAGAAGCCGGGCGAGGTGAAGATGGTGCCGAGGTGACGGAGCTCGCGCGCCACCACGCCCGTCTCCTCGGTCAGCTCGCGGGCCGCGCAGACCTCGGGCGGCTCCAGCGCAGAGGCGAGGACGCCGGCCGGCAGCTCCCAGATGTAGCCGCCCGCCGCGTGCCGATACTGGCGGATGAGCACGACGCGGCCTTGCTCGTCGGCCGCCACCACTGCCGACGCCCCGGGGTGGTGCATCAGCTCGAGGTCGACGGCGACACCGTTGGGGAGCGTCACCCGCTCGACGCGGAGGTCGACGATCCGTCCCTTGTAGATCTCTCGGACCATCCGCCCCGCATACCGGCTGGGGCGAAGGAAAAAAAGAGGCGGCTTCCCGCCGGAGGCCGCCTCGTCGCCGGACCGGAGGAGCCGGCTCAGTTGGCGCAGTAGACGGTCCCGTTGTTGTTGTCGGTCGAGGTGCGCAGGCTGTCGCCGTAGTTGGAGACGGTGGTCGGCGTCAGGCACGGCGGGCAGCCGGTGATGAGGGCGAACTTGTTGGTGTACGACGTCTTGCAGCTGTCCTCGCAGGTCTCCTCCTGCGTGGCGTCGGTCTTCTCCTTCGAGCGGCTCTCGTGACACTTCATGAGGCAGCCGACGAGCTTCGCGGCGAGACCTCCGAGCTTGCTCTCGCAGAGCGCGAAGGGAGTGGTGGACGGGACGAACCCCGGGTCATCGCCGCCGAACGGGGTGGTGCCCTCGCAGTAGATCTGGCCGTTGCCGCTGTCGACGACGCCTTTCCAGATGATCTGGATCGACATCGGGCTCATGCACGACGGCGGGCAGACAGGCGGGACGGTGGTGGTCGCCTTGCCGATCGTCTCGTCGTACTTGCCCTCGCAGATGTCCTCGCAGCCGTCCTCCGCATCCGCGGTGGCGAGCTTGCCCTTGGCGCGCTGGGCGTGGCAGGCGAAGACGCACTTCACGTACTTGCCAGCGGCCTTCCCCACCTTGGCCTCGCACTTCTGGGTCACGGTGTCGGGCGGGATGAAGCCGCTGTCGTCCCCGCCGAAGGGGTCACCCGGGGCCGCCCAGGCGACACCGACCGCGAACATGATAGCCAGCAGAGCGACGAACACCAATCTTCTTGCCATGTCTCCTCCCTCGTTGGCGCGGGACCATTTCAGCGCGGGCTAGATACTGCCGGAGCACTTGCGCCGTCAAGGTAAAATCCGCAGGGCGCCCCGAAGTTGCCTGCCGCCCCCGCCCCGTACTAAAGGCACACCCATGCATCGGCGCAATGAAATTGCCCTCACCCCCGAGGAACAACGGCGGTTCCTCCAGGAGTCGCACACGGTCATCCTCTCGACGCTCGATCGGCACGGATACCCCCACTCGGTGGCGATGTGGTACGTCGTCGATCCCGACGGCACGGTCCTCATGACGACCTTCGCCAAGTCGCAGAAGGCCGTGAACCTGCGCCGCGACCCCCGCTGCTCCCTGCTGGTGGAGAGCGGGCGGAAGTACGAGGACCTGAAGGGTCTCCTCATCCGCGGGCGCGCCACGCTCGAGCCGGGCACCGAGCGCGTCCTCGACCTCCTCGAGCGCGTCCACGAGAAGTACAACCGCGGCCCGGCCGCGGGTCTGCGCGACGCGATGCGCCACCAAGCGGCCAAGCGCGTGCTGATCCGGGTGCGTCCCGAGCGGGTCTCGAGCTGGGACCACGGGAAGCTCGGCGGCGCCTACTGATCGTTCGGTCCGAGGTGGGGCTACAAGAAGCTCGCGAGCTGGGCCAGCCGCTCCACCCACTCGTTCGGGATGAGCGTCAGCTCGCCGCCGAATTGCTTGCAGTAGAGCAGGATCTTGGCGGTCTCCTCGAGCATCATCGCCCGCGTCGCGGCGTCGCGCATCGTCTTGCCGACGGTCATGAGACCGTGACACTGGAGGATGGCGCCGCGGCTCGCCTTGAGCGCCTCGCCGACCGCCTCGGCCAGCTCGGTCGAGCCCGGCATGAACCAGGGCACGGTCTTCGTGTCCGCCAGGAAGATCGCGTCGGTGTTGATCGGCGGGAAACCCTGGTTGGTGATGCCGAAGGCGGTCGCGACGGGCGCGTGGGTGTGGACGGCCGCGGTCGACTCGGGCCGGGCGGCGTACGACGCCCAGTGCATCTGATATTCCACCGACGGCGTGTTCGTGCCCGCGACGACGGTCCCGTCGGAGCGGATGCAGACCAGGTCGTCAGGCGTGAGCCCCCCCTTGTACAGCCGGCTCGGCGTGATCCAGACGCAGTCCGGGTCGGCGCCGCGCGCGCTGATGTTGCCCCCCGTCGGCGTGAGCAGCCCCATCGAGAAGAGCTCGTTGGTGATCTGGACGATCTCGTCCCTGGCCTCGGCATCGGTTCGCATCGTCGCTCGCCTGCTCAGCCCCCGCCGCGGAGCACCCGGCCAGGGCGCCGACCGGCTTGCACGCCGCGCTCGACCACGGGCACGCCGTTGACGAAGACCCACTCGACGCCGTCGGCGCCCTGGAGGAGGCGGCGCTGGCCGCGCGGCAGGTCGTACACCATCTCGGTCGGGCGCGTCGCCACGCGGGCGGGGTCGAAGAGGACGAGGTCGGCCGCGTAGCCCGGCGCGAGCCGCCCCCGGCCGCGGATGCCGTAGCGCTCGGCGGGGACGCTGGTGAGGAGCCGCACCGCCTCCGCGAGCCCGAGCGCCCCCAGGTCGCGCACCCAGTGGCCGAGGAGATAGGTCGTGAAGCCCTGGTCGCAGAGCGTGTCAACGTGGGCGCCCGCGTCCGAGAGCGCGAGGAGGCCGGCGGGATGGCGGAGGAGCGCGGCGACGGCCGTCTCGTCGTGGTTCATCAGGACGACGCCCCACTGCGCCCGCAGGTCGTCCTCCAGGACGAGGTCGCAGAAGGCGTCGACCGCCGCCACGCCGCGCACCGCCGCGATCTCGGCGACGCTCCGGTCCTGCCAGGGCCGCGTCCCGACGCTCTGCGGCATCCGGCACACCAGCCGGTCCCAGCTCGGCGCGAGCCCCGCGACGAACGAACGGCGCGCCAGCTCGCCGCGGAAGCCCGGGTCGGTGAAGAGCCGCCGCCGCTCGTCGCGCGGCTTCGCCATGAGCGGCCGCCAGACGGGATTGTTCTCGAGGTAGAAGGCCGGCTCGGCGAAGTCGAAACGCACCTCGAGCGGCCGGCAGCCGACCTGGGGAACGACCGTGCGGCCGGCTGCCTGGAGCGCCGCCGCCTCGGCGAGCAGCTGCGCGGCGCTCCCGGGCGCGAACGGGTTGTCGAGGAGCGGGGCCCACGAGACGAGCTTCCCGCTCGCCTCCGCCAGGCGCGCAAAGAAGCGCTGCTCCTCGAGCTTGTCGCCGGGCGGCCCGATCGTCGACCGCGGCGCCACCTCGATGACGCCGCGCTCGAGCGGGCGGAGCGCGGCGGCCAGCTCGAGCAGCTCCTCGGCGTCGGCGAGCCGGCTCGGCGCGGGCGTCCCGTCGCCGAAGAAGTGGGTCGGCGAGAGCGAGGTCGACCAGCCGATCGCCCCGGCCGCCAGCGCTTCGCGCACGAGCGCCGCCATCCGCGCGCGCTCCTCCGGCGTTGCGGCGCGCTCGACCGCGGCGCGGCCCATCACCCGCAAGCGCACTGCCGAGTGACCTACGAACGGCACGACGTTGACGCCCGGGCCGAGACGCTCGAGCGCGTCGAGGTACCCGGCGAAGTCCTCCCACGTCCAGCGGATCCCCGCGCGGAGCGTCTCCAGCGGCATGCCCTCGACGAAGAGGAGGAGCTGCATGAGCGTCTCGCGGTCCGCGGACCGGCAGGGCGCGATCGTGAACCCGCAGTTGCCGGTGACGACCGTCGTGACCCCGTGCCACGGCGACGGCGTCGCGAACGGGTCCCAGAAGAGCTGGCAGTCGTAGTGGGTGTGGAGGTCGATGAAGCCGGGGGCGAGGACGAGGTCCGTGCCGTCGACCTCCGTCGTCCCCCGCTCGGGCACGCGGCCGAGCGCGATGATGCGGTCACCCTCGACCGCGAGGTCGCCGCGCACCGCCTCCCGTCCGGTGCCGTCGCAGAGCGTGGCGCCGCGGATGACGAGATCGGCCATCGAGCGGACTTCTAGCCGTTCCGCTCCTCCCCGCCAACACTCGACTGGCACACTCATCTGTACCGTCTTGCCGGGCGTCGCGGGCCGGTGTAACCGCTGGAGGAGTCCGCGAGGAGGCGCCCGCATGAGGTTCAGCTGGTTTCATCTGATGCCTTACCGCTGGCTCCCGGCCGACTTCCGGGAGCGTTACCACGGCGTCTGGGTCGATGTGCCGAATCGCCTCTACGACCCCGAGCGCGGCCACGAGCTCTACAACGAGTACCTCGACATGCTCGAGTACGCGGGCCAGATGGGCTTCGACGGCCTCGGCGTCAACGAGCACCACCAGAACGCCTACGGCATGATGCCGTCGCCCAACCTGATGGCCGCGGCGCTCGCCCGGCGGTCGACCGAGGCGATGCTGCTCGTGCTCGGCAACTCGATCGCCCTCTACAATCCTCCCGTTCGCGTCGCCGAGGAGTTCGCGATGCTCGACGTCATGTCGGGCGGCCGGCTGATCGCCGGGTTTCCCGTCGGCACCTCGATGGACACGAACTACTGCTACGGTGTGAACCCCGCGACGCTGCGCGAGCGCTACCGCGAGGCGCACGACCTCATCATCAAGGCGTGGGCGACGCGCGAGCCCTTCCCGTGGAACGGGAAGTACACGAAGCTGCGCTACGTGAACCTGTGGCCGCGGCCGATCCAGCAGCCGCATCCGCCGATCTGGATCCCGGGCCTCGGCTCGATCGAGACGTGGGACTTCTGCGTCGAGCACGACTACAACTACAGCTACCTCTCCTTCAGCGGCTACAAGCGGGCGCAGCGCATGCTCGACGGCTACTGGGAGCGGCGCGCCGCCCTCGGTGCCGACCCCAATCCCCACAGCGCGGCTTTCTTCCAGCAGGTGTGCCTGAGCGATACGGACGGCACGTGCGAGCGCGAGTGGTGGCCGCACGTCGACTACTTCTTCAACAAGTGCCTCCACCTCTACCCCGGCATGACCGGCGCCCCGGGGTACATGAGCGAGGCCTCGATGCGGGCGGGCATCGTCGCGCAGATCGGCAACACGAGCCTGAACCTCGGGCGCGACAAGAGCTGGAAGGAGCTGTGCGACGAGCGCTACATCGTCGCCGGCTCGCCCCGGACGGTCCGCCAGCAGCTCGAGGAGCTCTGCCGCTCGCTGCGCGTCGGCCACCTCCTCCTCGGGCTCCACATCGGCTCGGCACCCATCGAGCTGGTGAACCGCGCCACCTATCTGTGCGCCAACGAGGTGCTGCCGCACCTGCGGCCCATCTGGAACGAGTGGGAGGACCGCTGGTGGCCGAAGGCGCTCCCCGCGACGCGGCGCGCCGAGCCGGGAAGCCGCAACGCCGCGGCGAGGGAGCGCGTGGAGCGCCCGGCTGCCGGCGATGAGGCGGTGCGGCCGTGAGCGCCCCGTTGACGCGGCTGATCGAGCTCGGCCCGGCGCGACCGCAGGTCGAGGTCCTGGAGTCGGGTGACGGCCCTGCCCTCCTCTTCCTCCACGGCGCGGGCGGCATCCCGGCGTGGGAAGGCGCGCTCCCACGGCTCGCCCGGGCGTTCCGCGTCTACGCGCCGCTGCTGCCCGGATTCGGCCAATCGACGGGACTCGAGTACCTCGAGGACGAGCACGATCTCTTCCTCCACGGCTTCGACGTCATGGAGGCCCTCGGCCTCGAGCGGCCGTACGTCGTCGGCGAGTCGATGGGCGGGTGGCTCGCCGCCGAGATGGCCGCCCTCCGGCCGAAGGAGATCGGCCGCCTGGCGCTCGCCGCACCGGTCGGCCTCTGGCGCGACGAGGCGCCGCTGCCCGACATGTTCGGCATGATGGTGCACGAGCTGGTGCCGTATCTCTTCCACGACCAGACGTGCCCGGCCGCGGCCCAGATGCTCGCCGTGACCCAGCTCTTCGGCGCCCGGGACGATCGCACCGACGAGCAGGTGGAGCTGCTGCTCTCGCTGGTGCGCGGCTTCCGGACGGCCGCCAAGTTCCTCTTCCCCGTCCCCGAGCACGGGCTCGAGCGGCGGCTCTGGCGCATCACGGCGCCGACGCTCGTCCTCTGGGGCGCGGAGGACCGCTTCGCGAAGCCGCTCTACGGCAGGATCTTCGCGGAGAAGATCCGCGGCGCCCGCCTCGAGATCGTCCCGGAGGCGGGCCACCTGATCGGCCTCGAGCGGCCCGAGCCGTACGTCGAGGCGCTCGTGCGCTGGGGCCGGGACGGCCGGTAGCGCCGTCTCGGGTTGCCAGCCGGCCGGCGCATCCGTAGCCTTGCACGCCATGGCGACCGCCCGCCAGCCGGTCAATGGCTTCTCGGTCGACGTCGAGGACTGGTACCAGGTCGCCGACTTCGACGCGGTCGTCGCCTTCGCAGACTGGGACCGTTACGAGTCACGGGTCGAGCGCAACACCGACCGGATCCTCGCCCTCCTCGACGAGGTGGGCGTCAAGGGCACCTTCTTCGTGCTCACCTGGAACGCCGAGCGCCACCCCGAGATCGTGCGGCGCATCGCCGCGGCCGGACACGAGGTCGCCAGCCACGGCTACGCGCACCGGCTGATCTACGAGCAGACGCCCGAGACCTTTCGCGCCGACGTCTCGCGCGCCAAGGCGACGCTCGAGGCCATCACCGGGACGGCGGTTCTCGGCTACCGGGCGCCGAGCTTCTCGGTGACCGGCCGCTCGGCCTGGGCGCTCGCGGTGCTGCTCGAGTGCGGCTACGCCTACGATTCGAGCGTCTTCCCGATCCGCGACGCCCTCTACGGCCTGCCCACGGCGGAGCGCTTCCCCCACGTCATCCATCGCCGGGACGGGCGGGCGCTCTGGGAGTTCCCCATCACCACGACACGGCTCGCGGGCCGCAACCTACCGCTCGGCGGCGGGGGTTGGCTGCGCGTGTTCCCGTATCGGTACATGCGGTGGGGCATGCGGCGCGTGAACCGCGAGGGGCAACCGGCGGTCGTCTTCGTCCACCCGTGGGAGGTCGACCCCGAGCAGCCGCGCATGCGGACCGCGGGCCGCCGCGGCTTCAGCACCCACTACGTCGGGCTCCGCGGCACCGAAGCGAAGCTCCACCGCGTGCTTCGCGACTTCCGCTTCGCGCCGATCCGCGAGGTGCTCGGCCTTGGCTGACGACGTCCGCGGGGGCTCAGTCGTCGTCGTCGTGGTGGTGGTGTTTGAACCAGCCCTTGTGCTTGCCGTGGTCGTGCCGCCCGTCCCGATGGAAGGTGTCGTAGAAGGGGTAGTAGTGGTGGTCGACCCGGTAGACGTGCTCGTGCTCCACGACATAGTGATGCTCGACGTCGTAGTGCGGCCACGCTGCCCAGTGCCAGTGATACGCCGGCGGCTGGACGACGACCGCCGGAGCCGCGACCTCCACGTCTCCGGGAATCGTACCCTGCACGGCGCAGCCAGCCACCAGCCCCGCCGCCATCACCACCACCCACAACGCCTTCATCATCCACCCCCTCGAGCAGCCTCGCGCGTCTCTGTCAGGATTAGCGGCGCACGCTCCGAGCGTCAAGCAAAGCGGTGAGGCCGGGCTGCAGCAGCGCGGCTGTCGCCTTGCCGTCCTGCGCGGTCGCCGAAGCTTTTCGTGCGTGCGTGCGAGCGCCCGGATGAGATGCGCCGGAGCCTAACCACGCGCGCGCCCCCGCGCGCCGCACATTCGATGCCGCCGCGAGCCGTTGCCGAAGCCGCACAGCGTCCGCGCACTGCCCGCCCGCCGCCAGCGAATTTCCGAGCACACCCACGGGTGCGACGACGCCCCTGTAATCCCCCCGCGCACATGTGTCCCGAGCGGCACACCGCGGCACACATCTTGGACAACCCTTCCTGCGCGCCGACGGCAAGCAGTTCAACCCACGTCGTGGTGCAGGAGGGGAAATCGAGATGGATCACAAGCTAGTTGATCGACTGCGGCGCACGGCTGCGGTCGGGTTGGTCAGCATCCTCTGTGCGGGCAGCCCGGCGTGGGCGTCCGACCAGGGCCCGGACAAGTCGCACGGCGACGCCTGCCGTCAGGGGCAGGCCGCGTGCCGGGCCGACAAGGCCAAGGACTGCCACGGCAAGAGCTGCAAGAGCCACGGCAATCCGGGCGGCAGGACCGTTTGCAGCACCGACGCCGAGTGCGCCGCCGACGAAGGCTGTCGCCACGGCAGGTGCCACAAGGACATCTGCACCACCGACGCCGACTGCGCCGCCAGCGAGGGCTGCCGCCACGGCAAGTGCCACAAGGACGTCTGCACCACCGACGCCGACTGCGCCGCCGACGAAGGTTGCCGCAACGGTAAGTGCCACAAGGAAGTCTGCAGCACCGACGCCGACTGCGATGCCGACGAGACGTGCCGCAACGGCAAGTGCCACAAGGGCGGGCCCGGCGACAACGGGAAGCCCACCGACGATGGGGGCGAGCCGACGCCGGCCGAGATCTGCGGCGACTGCATCGACAACGACGGCAACGGCCTCACCGACCTCGAGGACCCAGCCTGCTGCAACGAGTCGCAGACCTTCAGCCTGACCCTCTCGCGCGGCGTGATCGTGCCGCGCGGCGATACCAGCAAGCTCCGCCTGCGCTCGATCCTCAGCGGAGCCGGGATGACGAGCATCACACCGACGGCCCAGGACGTCCTCCTCCAGCTCCGCCCAGCGGACGGGAAGGACATCTTCTGTGCCCGGATCCCCGCAGCCGCCTTCGTGCAGCACCACAACTCGTTCAAGTTCCTCGCCCGGCGCACCCCGACGGCCACCGCCAAGGGGCTCGATGGCGTGATGGTGAACGTCCGGCACGACGGCACCGTGCGCTTCCGCACCCGCGCGAAGAATGCTCAGATCACAGGTCCCGAGCAGGGCTCCATGCAGCTCACCGTGGGCTTCGTGAACTCCGCCAACCCCGCCGCCAACCGCTGCTCCTCGACGATGAGCTCCTTCCAGACTGTCCGCCAGGTGACGCTGATCGCGCACTGACGGCTTTCCCACCCCATCCGCATGGGCGGCCACCGGGGTAACCCGGTGGCCGCCTCCCTTCTCTCCGCCAGCCCAACCTCTCGAGTGCCCCCGGCGCGAATCGAACGCGCGACCCCCTGCTTAGGAGGCAGGTGCTCTATCCACTGAGCTACGAGGGCGGGGAGCGGCGAGGCCACTTAATCCGGTTTCAGGTGGCGTGAAAAGCGCCGAGCGATCCCCAGCTTCCGCACGACCTGCGCACCGGCCGGCTTCGCCGCGATCGACGTGCGCACCGGCCCCGGGTCGGGCATGCCGCGTTGCGTCAGAAAGAAAATACATCCCTTCACCCCTTTAGGGGATTCACCTGCTCACGGATCGTGCTACAAGCCCCTCCACTCGAACACGAGTTTCAGGCCAAGCGACGATCGGCGCGCCTGGGGAGGGTGGGCATGTTTGAGTCAGCGGAGCCGCGCATTCGACGACTCGTCGCGGATTACCTCGGCGTGAGCGCCGACGAGCTGACCCCCGAGGTTTCGCTCACCGACGACCTCGCCGCCGACTCCCTCGATCTCGTGGAGCTCGCCCTCGCGCTCGAGGGCGAGTTCGGCATCGAGGTGCCCGAGCGTGCGATCGACGAAGTGCGCACCTACGGCGACCTCGTCGAGACGGCCGTCGCCCTCACGCGCGGTCAGCGCGCGCGCGAGACCTCCGGCGCCGGCGCGCCGCCGCTGGTGTGGTCGCGCGTCGTCCCGGCGGGGACGGCGGCCACCTCCGGCCTGCAGCGCGCCGATGAGCTCACGCCGTACAGCGCGGAGGAAATCGCCGACGACGCGCTTCGGGCCGGGCGCGGCGCACGGCTCGAAGTGACGGTGCATGCGGCGACCAGCGACGCAGGCGTCGCATGGGTACAAGACCAGTTCGCCTGGCTCGGCAAGCGCGGCGTCGACGTGAGTGTGCATCGGGATCACCCGGACGCCGGGGCCCAGCGTCCCCACGCGGTGGCCTGAGCCTGTACTAGGCGTCGAGCAGCGCGCGGGCGCGCGAGAACACGCGATCGAGCATCGGCTGCGTGAGCTTGCCCGTGAACGTGTTCTGCTGGCTCGGGTGATAGGAAGAGAGGAGCACCATGCCCGAGGGCAGGCGATGCTCGCCGCCATGCGCGAACGACGGGGCGGGACGCGGCACGAGCCGGCCGCGGCCGCGCTCGGCGGCGAGGAAGCTGTCGTGCGCCACCTTGCCGAGCGCGACGACGATCCGCAGCCGCGTCAGCAGCCCGAGCTCGCCGAGCAGGTAGCGCCGGCAGGTCGCGATCTCGAGCGGCGTCGGACGGTTGGCGGGTGGCGCACAGCGGGCCACCGCAGAGACGAAGGCGTCGCGCAGGCGAAGCCCGTCATCCCGGTGCAGGGAGGACGCCTGGTTGGCGAAGCCGGCGCGGTAGAGCGCCGCGTAGAGCCAGTTGCCGCTCTCGTCGCCGGTGAAGATGCGGCCGGTGCGATTGCCGCCGTGCGCGGCCGGCGCCAGCCCGACGATCAGCAGACGGGCGCGCGGATCACCGAAGCCGGGAACGGGCCGGCCCCAGTACGTCCAGTCGCGGAAGCGGGCCACCTTCTCGCGCGCCACCCGCTCGCGATGCTCGACCAGCCGCGGGCAGAGCCGGCAGCGAGTGAGCCGCTCCTCGAGGCGGGCGAGCGCCTCACTCCCCGCACAGGACCCCGGCGGTGACGAAGAGCGCGTGCGTCTCATGCACGGTGCCGGTGAAGACCTGCCCCTCCCCCGCCGGCTCCACCGCGCGCACGGCGATCCACGGCCCGGCGGCCTCCGGACCAGCCCCTGCCGGCGCGTAGCCCGCCGGGTAGTGAGCGGCCGTCTCGAGCGCGTCTCCGGGCGCCAGCTCGGTGGCCGGCACCGGGCGCATGCCGGCCCGGTAGAAGGGATGGCCGCGCGCGGCGAGGACGGCGTGCCCGGTGGTCAGTATCACCCGCACGAGCGGCACCGGTCCCGCGGCGTTCACCTTGATCAGCTGCCGGAAGCCGAGCCGGCCGGAGGGCAGCCGCGTGAGGACGGGAAAGCCCTTGCCCGGCGTCTCGGCGATCGGCACCGGTCCCTCGGCGGTCTCGACCATGCAGCCCGCGGCGAGGCCGCGCGCGTCCTCCATCGCGGCCGGGGACGATAGACCGCCGTCCGGGCGCTGCGCAAGGCTGCCGGCGCACCATCTACGGGCGTGCGGCGCGGCGGCGACGCGCGAGCCGGCCCGCGGCCTGCTCGACCAGCGCGTCCGCACGCGCCAACAACGATTCGTTCCGTGTGTGGCGCTCGATCATGTACGACAGGTCGCCGAGGTCGTGGATCAGCAGCTGGATCGCCCGCCGCCGCCACTCCGGGTCCTTCACCACGCTCAGCATGTCGATCACCACGTCCTCGAGCTCCGAGGCCTCGAGGTCGATCGCCATCTCGAACGCCCGCTCCAGGCTGACTCCCGTCCGGGCTTCGCGGACGTAGGCGCCCAGCAACGACCGCAAGCGGGTCACGGTGGTCGGGTCGAACCACACCCGCGTCCGGGCCGCCGCGCGGGGATCAGAGTCGATCACCGTCTCGACGAGCGCCAGCGCGCCGCAGTGGCCCGCCTCGTGGCGCGCCATGCCGAACCAGAAGTTGCGGACCTCCTCGGGTCGAGCGAATGCCTGCACGAAGGCCACGTAGAGGCCCATCGTCTTTTTCTCGAGCTCGATGGCGGTGTCGAGGATCTCCCGGATCGTCGTGCGCCGGGCGCGCTGCCGGGCCGCGGGCATCCGAGCCTCTCTCTTAGCAAAGCGATCGTCCGGTTGTAAAAAGGCGCTCGTGGACGAAGCCCTCGTCGGCGAGCTCGAAGCCGCCATCGCCGACATCGGCGCGCTGCTGGTGCGCGTGCGCAAGTACCGGCGCGGGCAGACGGGAGACGGTGCGACGCTCCTCGACGAAGCGCTCGCGCTCGGCGACCGTGCGCGCCGGCTCCACCGGCACGACGCGCTCGACCGGGCCGCCGCGCGCGGGCTCCTCACCGAGGCCGCGGCCCTTGCGGCGCGCGTGCAGGGACTGCTGTCCGCGGTGCGCGCCGCCGCGGAGTACCGGGCGGCCGTGGCGGCATACGCCACCGGCGACGTGGCCGCGCTCGCCGCCGCACTTCCCGCGATCTTCGCAGGCCTCGAGCCCGTCCCGAGAGCGCCCGATCTCTTCTACCCGCTCGCCTGGCGGCGCCGTGGCGAGCCCCGTCCCGTCGCGGAGATCGTCGCGGAGGTGAAACGCTGCCGGGACGAGGGCGTCGTGGCCGAAGGCGACGACCTCGCGCCGGGCGCCGACCCGGAGCTGCCGGCCGTTCTCCTGCTCGGCGCGGCGCCACCGGACGAGCCGGTCATGCTCCGATTCCCGAGCGGCGCCTGCGGCGAGCCGGTCTACCGTCTCGCCGACACCGGCGAGTTCCTGGTGTATGCGCCGCGGCTTCGCGCGCCGTTCACCGTCCTGCTCCGCCCCACGTTCGAGACGGAGGACGACGAGGACACGGGAGCGTATCCGGCGTGGCGCGCCGCGCTCGCTGTCGCCCTGGGCGCAGCGAACGTGCCGGTAGAGGAAGCCTGAGGCCGGCGCTCACGCCCGCAACCGCGTCTCGAGCGCGGCCACCGCCTCCCGGAGCGTGACGTCCTCGCGCAACCGTCGCTCGATCGCGCCGAGGGCATGGGCGACCGTCGAATGGTCCCGTCCTCCCAGACCGGCGCCGATCGTGCCGAGCGGCACGTCGGTATGATGACGGCAGAGGTACATCGCCACCTGTCGCGGCAGCGCCACCCGCGCCGTGCGCCGCGGCGACGTGATTTCTTCGCGCGTCAGCTGAAAGTGCCGGCAGACCTCGCCCACAATGCGGGCGACGGTCGGACGCTGGTCGCTCCCGTTGCCGTGCGCCGCCAGCGCCTCCTCGGCGAGCGCCAGGGCCACCGGCCGCCCCGTCAGGCTGGCGAACGCGTAGAGCCGCGTGAGGGCGCCCTCGAGGATGCGGACGTTCGTGCACCAGCGGTCGGCGAAGTACGCGATCAGGTCGGGGGCGAGCGTGAGGCCGAGCGCGCAGGCCTTGCGGTCGACCAGCGCCCGACGGAGCACCGGGTCCGGCGGCTGCACGTCGGCCAGGAGCCCGGAGGCGAACCGGTTCCGGAGCGTCTCCTCGATCCCCGGCATGTCGTGCGGCGGCCGGTCGGACGCGACCACGATCTGCTTGCAGGCGTCGTGGAGCGTGTTGAAGGTGTGGAAGAACTCTTCCTGCGAGCGCCGCTTACCGATCAGGAACTGGACGTCGTCGACCACCAGCGTCTCGATGCGCCGGAAGCGGCCGCGGAACTGGCTCATCCGCTCCGACTTGATCGCCGCGATCATCTCGTTGACGAAGTTCTCCGCGGACAGGAAGACCACCGCGGCCGACCGCCGCTCCCCGTTCATCGCATGCGCCACGGCGCTCAGCAGGTGCGTCTTCCCGAGACCGCAGCCGCCGTGGATGAAGAGCGGGTTGAAGTGTGCCCCCGGCCGCCCGACCACGGCCCGCGCCGCCGCGAACGCCACCTGGTTGCTCGCCCCGACGACGAACGTCTCGAACGTGTAGCGGGCGGGCGGCGCCGCCGGGGCGCTCCGCGGCCGAACCGCAGGCGCGCCGGTCCGGACGGCGCGCAGGCGCGGCGCCGGGACGTCGAGCGCCCGGTTGACGTGCAGCAGCACACTCGCCTGCCGGCCGCTCGACCGCGCCACCGCCCGCTCCAGGCGCCCGAGGAAGTGCCGCCTCAGCCAGTCGCGGAAGAACGCGCTCGGCACCTCGAGCGTGAGCACCCCATCGGACCAGCCCGTCGCCCGCAGCGGCTCCACCCACGCCTCAAAATCCTTCGCGGACAGCTCGGCGCCGAGCAGGCGCCGCGCCTCGCGCCAGATGGTGTCGACCATCCACCGCCCCCTCTTCGTCCCGACCGCCCGTCGGGTGCCCGAAGATCCCCCCGCGCGACGCTGTCCACAGCTCTGGAGAACTTCCTCAACATGCCGGTCTCACGCGCCGACGCGGCTGCGGCCACCAAGCCCACACCACCACCCCTCCGCCACCTCCCCGCTGCGGAAAGGCAGCCGCTTCCGACCTTCTACCAAGTCCTAGAAAGTTTACTGCGAGAGGGAACCCGTGTACTCCCGGTCGCCGTCGAATGCAAGCGAAAAACGCATCGGCCTCCAACTTTTTTCATAATCGCGCGAGATCCCACGCGGTTCATCGATGCGTGTCAGCGCGCGGCGGTGGTGGCGTGCACGGACAGCGGCTCGACGGGCGCGCGTGAAGCAGCCTCGTAGTACGGCACCGCTTCGGGAAGCCAGGCGCGGAGCTGCTGCTCGCGCGTGCCGTGGCTCGGATGCGTGGCAAGGAACTGCGGCGGGCCCTCCGCACCGGCTTGCTGCTGCATGCGCTGCCAGAAGACGAGCGCCCCGTGCGGGTCGTAGCCCGCTCGCGCCATGAGCAGCAGTCCGATGTGATCGGCCTCCGACTCCTGCGCCCGGCTGTAGGGCAGCAGCACGCCGAGCTCGGCCCCCAGCCCGTAAGCGGCGAGGATGGTCTCGGTGCCCGGCCCGCCGCCGAACAAGGCGCCGAGGACCGACTGTCCCGCCTGCGCGGCCATCGTCTGGCTCATTCGCTCGGCGCCGTGTCGCGCGATCGCGTGCGCGATCTCGTGGCCGAGGACCACGGCCAAGCCGTTGGTGTCGACGGCGACGGGAAGGATGCCCGTGTACACGGCCACCTTCCCGCCCGGGAGCGCGAAGGCGTTCTGCTGCTTCGGATCGTCGATGACCGCGAAGCGCCACTGGTAGCGCGGCTGGTCCGCCGCCGCGGCCAGCCGTCGGCCGACGGCTTCCACGGGCGCGACGACCGCCGGGCGCGAATCCAGCCGGCTCTTGGCGAGCACCTGCTGATACGCCTGCGCCCCGAGCTGCGTTTCCTCCTCGGGCGAGACGAGGATCAGCTGGCTGCGGTGGGTGTAGGGAGCCCTCGCACAGCCGGCCACGATCGCCAGCGTCGCGAGGCCGGCACCGCCGCGCATGGGGCCCCGATACCAGGGGCCCCATGGAGCGGCAATGCCGGACGGACGCCGGCTGAACCTACCCCTTCGTCTTGAGGGCCTCGTCGATCATCTGCTTGAAGCCCTCCAGGGAACGGTTCGAGACCCGCTTGCCGTTGACGAAGAAGGTGGGCGTGCCCTGCACGTCCGCGGCCCGCCCGTCCGCCATGTCCTTCTCGATCTGCTGCTGGACCTCGGGAGCGTTGAAGTCCTTCTCCCAGCGAGCGACGTCGAGGCCGATCTGCCCCGCGTACTCCTTCAGCTTATCGTAGCCGAGCTCCCGGTTGTTCTTGAAGACGATGTCGTGCATCTCCCAGAACTTGCCCTGCTTGCCCGCCGCCTGCACGGCCTTGGCGGCCGGCATCGCGTTGGGGTGCATGGTGGCCGGGAGGGGGAACTGCTTGTAGACGAAGTTCACGTCGCTCGGGTACGCCTGCAGCACCTGGTCGACCAGACCGGTCGACTGCGCGCAGTACGGTCATTGGAAGTCGGAGAACTCGACGACCGTGACCTTGGCCGTCTTCGGCCCGCGGACCGCCGAATCCGCGATCGGGATGCTGTAGACCTTGTTCGCGTCCGGCATCTGGGGCCGCGCCGCCGCCGGGGCCGCGGCCTTCACCTGCTGGACGGCCTTGTCGAGGCCGTCGAGCTTGGCGAGGATGTCTTTCTGCCCCTTCTTGAGCTCCTCGATGTCGCTTCCGCCCTGGCACGCCGCCAGCGCGGCCAATCCCACCACCGAAACCACGGGTTTCAACCGCATCGGTACCTCCGTGGGAGGCGATTAAAGGCACCTCGCCGGCGACTGTCAAGGGCGTGGAAAGACGGCGAAATGCGCCTGGCGATGGGTGATTGACACCCGCCTTGGTGGCGCGTTACTCGACCCGTGTTTGCGAGCCAGCTTGGTTTCATACGCGCGGGAGGGGGTTCGCATGCCCAAGCCGAGGGGCGGCGGCCATCCCGTCCCGTTGACTAGCTTGCAGCTTTCCGTTACGCGCAGCCAGTCTGTTTTCACGGAGCCGGGAGGAAAGCGATGCGCGAGCTCAAGATCGTGGCAGGCGCCGTGGCGATCGTGTTTTCCCTCACGGGCTGCGCCGTCCGGCAGCGAAGCTGGAGCACCTGTGCCGTCGCCGGCGCCGTCATCGGCGCCACCGTCGGGGGTGTCACCGGCGGGGCCGCCGTCAACAACGGCAAGCACCATCCGTCGAGCGAGGAGCGCGGCGCCGGCATCGGCGGAGGAATTGCGGCCGGCGCGCTCATCGGAGGTCTGCTCGGCCACGTGATCTGCGACCCGGTGAAGCCGGCGCCTGTGCCGCCGCCGGTCGCCCAGGCGCCGCCGCCCCCGCCGCCGCCGGCGCCCGCCAAGGGCACGACGCTCGCCACGCTGGGTGGCGCAAACTTCGACTTCAACAAGGCCGACGTGAGGCCCGAGGGCCGGGACATCCTCGATCGCGCCGTCAAGACGCTCAAGGAACACCCCGACGTCAAGGTGGTGGTCGAGGGGCACACCGATTCGGTCGGCAGCGACGCGTACAACAAGAAGCTGTCCGAGCGTCGAGCCGAGGCGGTGAAGCGCTACCTCGTGCGGCAGGGCGTCGATCCGAGCCGCGTGCGCACCGAGGGCTACGGGAAATCGCGCCCGGTCGCGGACAACAACACGGCCGAGGGACGGGCGAAGAACCGGCGGGCGGAGGTCGTCGTCGAGTAGCGCGTCTGGACTTGCTGCCCCGGGTCGGCTCGTCTAGGAGGCCCTTCGGGTGCCGGACGTGGCCGACTTCAGCGCCTGCTTCCTCCTCGTCTTCGGCCAGCTCGCCGTCGGGGGGCTGGCGGCGCTCGCGATTCCGCCCTTCTCCGTTCTCGAACGCGGCTTCTACAAGTCGAGCGCGAGCGTCTTTCTCGGCTGTGCACTCCTCTTTGTCGCGGGAAATGCGGCGCTCGTGGCGCGCGCCGGGGGCGTGACGCCGGCGCGCGGGCTCGAGCTCGCGCTGTGGGGCCTCTTCGCCGCGGCGGCGGCGGTCTATCTCGCGTCGCTCTGGCGCGACGAGCCGCGGCTTCGCGCCCGCGCGTATGCCGCGGCGTTGCTCCTCGGCGTCGCCGCCCTCTTCACGAGCGCCAGCGCGCACCGGCTGGGGCCCCTGCTCTCACCCGCCGCCGTCCTCTACCCCCTCGCCTTCCTGACCGGCGCGCTGGCGCTCGGCGCGGTCGCGACCGGCATGCTGCTCGGCCACTGGTACCTGATCGACCTCGGCCTCTCCATCGAGCCGCTCCGGCGGCTCTTCCGCTACTTCGTGGCGGTGCTCCTCCTGCATCTCGCCGTGCTCGCCGCCACCCTTGTGGTCATGAGCCTCGCCCCTGGTCCCGGGACGGCCGCCGTGGCGACGCTCTGGCACGAGCATCGCTCCCTGCTCGCGGCGCGCTTCGTGCTCGGCCCGCTCGCCGCCCTCGGCCTCGGCTACCTCATCGACCGCACGCTGCGTATCCCGCAGACGATGGCGGCCACGGGTCTCTTCTACATCGCGATCCTGGCCGTGATGGTGGGCGAGCTGCTCGGCCGCCTGATCCTCTTCCGGACGTCGCTGCCGCTCTGAGTGCGGCCGCGTTCACACACGCTTTAGTCGTAGACCCGGATGAGCGTGACGCGGATCCCCTTCGACGTCCAGCCGAGGTCGAAGCCGACGCGCATGCCCTCGCGCAGCCCGTCGATTCTCGGGATGGGACCGATGATCTCCACGAAGGGGAACTTGAAGCGGTACTCGCGGCCCGTGGCCTCGCTGCGCAGCGTGCCACTCTCGCTGCCGTAGTAGACGCGGTTGATGACGCCTCGGTAATAGCGATCGAGACCGGCGGCCGGCGCGGGCGACTCGTCCCGTTCCGGCTGGTCGCCGCTCACGCCGGCGGTGCCCCTCCGGCGCCGAGCCCGGCGTTAGCCACGGCCTGCAGACGCGGGGTACCCACCCGGTCGACGAACGCGGCGAAGCTCTCGCCGTCCTGTCGCTCCCGCTCGTAGAAGCGCGCGAGAGCGGCGATCACCGCGGGCGCGTCCTCCTCCGTGAAGCGACCGAGCCGCTTGCCGATGCGCGCCCGGCCCTCGCCGACCGCGCCTCCGGCCAGGATGGAGTAGAACGGCCGCTCGCTGCCGTCGTCCGTCTTGACCGAATGTCCGGTGAGCCCGATGTCGCCGACGTGGTGCTGGCCGCACGAGTTCGGACAGCCGCTGATCTTGACCGCGAAGGGCCCGAGCCGCTCGACGAACCCGTTGGTGGTGCCGGGCGCGACGTGGAGGTGCGCCCGCAGGCGCTCCGCCATGCCCATCGAGCGGGTGATCGCGAGCGAGCAGTAGTCCATGCCCGGACACGAGACGACGTCGTCGATCGACGCGACGTCGGGGCTCCCGAGCTCGATCTCCGTGAGCCCGGCGTGCAGGCCGGCGAGCGCCGCCTCGGGCACCCAGGGGAGCACGAGGTTCTGATCGTTCGTGGTGCGCAGCGTCCCGTTCCCGTGCTCGCGCGCCAGCCGGGCCACGGCCCGCATCTCGTCGGCCGTGATGTCGCCGAGCGGCAGCTTGATGACCGCGGCGCGGTAGCCGGGCTGGCGCTGGGCACGGGTGTTCGTCCGGAACCAGTGTGCGAACTCCGGCAGCGGGGGCGCCGCGACACGCTGCGCGTCCGGCGCCGGCGGCTGCCGGTAGGCGGCAAGCGTCTCGTCGACCTGGGCGCGGAGCTCCGCGCCGCGCTCGTGATCCACGCGCTCCGCCTCGGCCTCGATCGCCGCCCGGAACCGCTCGAGGCCCATCTTCTGGACGAGATACTTCATGCGCGCCTTGTTCCGATTCTTGCGCTCGCCGAAGCGATGCTGGATGCGCACGATCGCCTCACACCAGACGAGAAGGTCCCGGTCGGGGATGAAGTCGCGGATCGGCTTGGCGAGGAACGGCTGCGCGCCGAGGCCGCCGCCGGCGTGGACGGCGAAACCCCGGCCGCCGTCGCGCGTCTTGGCATAGAGGCCGATGTCGTTCACCGGCGCCTGGGCGCAGTCGTTCGCGCAACCCTCGACGGCGATCTTGAACTTGCGCGGCAGGGTCAGGTTCAGCGGGTTGAAGAGAAAGTACTCGTGGATCGCGATGCAGTACGGCGCGACGTCGAACGGCTCCGTCGGCGCCGTGCCGGCGTACGGGCAGGCGGTCACGTTGCGCACGCTGTCCGCACACGCCCCCCGCGTCGTGATGCCCACGGCGAGCAGGCGCTCGTAGAGGTCGATGATGCCGTCGACGGGCACCCAGTGGATCTGGATGTCCTGGCGCGTCGTGACGTGTGCGATCCCGCGCCCATAGCGGTCCGCCACGTCGGCGAGGCTGTCGAGCTGGTCGGCGGAGAGCATGCCGCCCGGGATCTTGATGCGTTGCATGTGGCTCGTGTGGTCGAGCTGGTAGTAGAGGCCGTAGGAGAGGCGGACCGGGCGCCACTGGTCGCCCGTGAGCTCGCCACGGACGAAGCGGTCGGTCCGGCTCTTGTGGCCCGCCAGGGCGCTCAGGTGTTGCTCTCGGGTGGGGCGCATCGGAGTGGAATCGCTGCTCAATCGAAGCATTATGACGGCCCCCCCGCGAGTAAGTCAACGTGGGAAACCCGCGGTAGGCTCGTCTCAGGTCCCGGCCCGTGCTGCGGATTGCCCCTCCGATCCGAGTGGGCCGTAGCCAAGGCCCCCGAAGGGGGCGCACTCCTCCGCCAGCGCCGCGAACGTCGCCTCCGCGCTCTCGTAGGGCCGGCCGCCGGTGAGCCGCGACACGAGCTCGCCGAGCACGAACCATCCCGGACGCACCTCGCCCGGCGGCTGCACGGCCGCGTGGAAGCGCTGCACGCGCCCGGCGTGGTTCGTGAACGTGCCGTCACATTCGGCGTACGTCGCGATCGGCAGGACGACGTCGGCATACTCCGAGGCCTCGCGCCGATCGGTGTCGAGCACGACGAGGCACGGCACGCGCTCGAGCGCCGGCCGCACGGCCGCGGCGTCGCGCCACGTCGTCGGGTCCGTGCGGTGCAGGACGAGCGCCTGGAGCCGACCCGCGCTCGCCGCCCCGAGGAGATCGTCGAGGGCGCCGTCGGGCGCGAGCCCCTGAAGGCGCAGCCCCGCGGTGTTCGGGTTCTTGTCGGCCTTCACGAGAAAGTCGTCGTGAAACGCCCCGGGCGGTGACCAGGAGACGGCGGCGACGCGCGCGCCGAGCGCGGCCGCGAGGCGTCGGAGGAGGAAGACCTCCTCGTTCGGCGCGTGCGCCGACACGACGATGCCGACCGCGCCCGGCCCGTGCTCGCGCGCGAGGTCGCCGAGTCGTCCCGCCACCTGACCGATCGCGCTCGCCCAGGTGGAGGGCACGAACTCGTCCTCGCCCCGCACCAGCGGGTGCGTGAGTCGGCCCGCGCCCTGGAGGTCGCGGTAGGAAAGCCGGCCCGCATCGCACATCCAGTACTGGTTGACCGCGACGTTCTGGCGCGGCTGGAAGCGGAAGATGCGCCCCTCGCGATGGTAGATCTCGATGTTGCAGCCGTTGGCGCAGGCGCCGCACACCGACTCGGCGCGCTCGAGGTACCAGACGCGGGCGCGGAAGCGGAAGTCGCGGCTGGTGAGCGCGCCCACCGGGCAGATGTCGACGACGTTCCCCGAGTAAGGGTTGTCGAGCACCTTGCCGGGGGCGAGCTCGATCTCGCAGTGATCGCCACGCTCGTAGATGGCGAGCTCGCTCGTGTGCGTCACCTCGTCGAGGAAGCGCGTGCAGCGGGCGCAGAGGATGCAGCGCTCCTGGTCGAGCATGACGAGCGGGCCGATCGGGATGGCCTTCTTCTTCCGTACCTTCGCCGGCAGCGGGAAGCGGCTCCGCTGCCGGTCGTAGTCCATGTAGTACTCCTGGAGCTTGCACTCGCCGGCCTGGTCGCAGACCGGGCAGTCGATCGGATGGTTGATGAGCAGGAATTCGAGCACCGCCCGCTGCGCGGCCTTCGTCTTCTCGCTCGTCGTGTGCACGACCATGCCGTCGGCCACGCGCGTGTTGCAGGCGATCTGCAGCTTCGGGTTCTTCTCGATCTCGACCAGGCACATGCGGCAGTTGCCCGCGATCGAGAGGCCGGGGTGCCAGCAGTAGTGCGGGATCTCGATGCCGAGCCGCTCGGCCGCCTGGATGACGGTCAGGCCGTCGGGAACCTCGATCCGCTGGCCGTCGATCTCAAGCGTGGGCATGGCGGCGCGGCGGAGCGGGCACCGGCCGAGGACGGCGTGCTGCTCGAACTCGGCGCGGAACTTGGTGACGAAGGCGCGGGCCGGCATGGCGGCCGCATCGGCGAGCGCGCAGATGGTGGTGCCCGTCATGTTGGCGGCGATGTTGAGCAGCAGGGCGACGTCGGCAGCCGTCGCCGTCCCCTCGCCGTACTCGAGGCGGCGGAGCACCTTCTCGAGCCAGCCCGTCCCCTCGCGGCACGGCGTGCACTGGCCGCAGGACTCGTGATGGAAGAAGCGCTCGATGACGAGGCAGGTCCAGACCATGCACACCGTCTCGTCCATCACCATGATGCCGGCCGACCCGAGGAACGAACCGGCCTTCTGCACGGAGTCCATGTCCATGGGCACATCGATCTCGTCGGCCGTGAAGACGGGCATCGAGGCCCCGCCCGGGATGACGGCCTTCAGCTTCCGGTCGCCCGGAATGCCTCCCGCGTGGGTGTAGATGATCTCTCGCAGCGGCGTCCCCATCGGCAGCTCGTAGGTCCCCGGCCGCACGACGTGGCCGGAGACGCAGAAGAGCTTCGGGCCGGGACTCTTCTCGGGGCCGATCGAGCGGAACCAGTCGGCGCCCCTGAGCACGATGTGCGGCACGCAGGCGAGGGTCTCGACGTTGTTGACGATGGTGGGACAGCCGAACAGGCCGTGCGTGGCGGGAAAGGGCGGCTTGATGCGCGGGTAGCCGCGCTTGCCCTCGAGCGACTCGATGAGCCCGGTCTCCTCGCCGCAGATGTAGGCGCCCGCGCCGCGGTGCACCCACACGTCGAGGTCGAACCCCGTGCCGAGGATGTTGCGGCCGAGGAGGCCCCCGCCGCGCGCCTCGGCGATCGCGGCCTCGAGACGCTCGGCGCCGAGGGCGAACTCGCCGCGGATGTAGACATACGCGGTGTGGCACCGGATGGCGTAGGCCGAGATGATGATGCCCTCGAGCAGCTGGTGCGGGTCCTGCTCGATGATCACGCGATCCTTGAACGTACCGGGCTCGCTCTCGTCGGCGTTGACCGCCAGGTAGACGGGCTTCGCCGTCTGCTTCGGGAGAAAGCTCCACTTGAGGCCGGTCGGGAACCCGGCGCCGCCGCGGCCGCGCAGGTTCGAGGCCTTCACCATGTCGACCAACTGCTCGGGCGAGCAGGTCGTCAGCGCCTTGCGCGTCGCCTCGTAGCCGCCGTGCGCGAGGTAGACGTCCAGCCGGCGGAGGTCGGGGATGTCCCGGCAGCGGAGCAGCAGTCGCTCGGCCATCGCGCGCCCGTCCCCGGGGTTCAGCGGTCCGTCGCCTCGCCGGGCTCTGGCCGGCGCCCGAGGCGCTGCTTCTCCCGCTGGATCTTCCGCTGCAGGGCCATGAGACCGTCCAGCACCACCTCGGGACGCGGCGGGCACCCGGGGACGTAGACGTCGACCGGGATGACGAGGTCGATGCCGGGCAACGTCGTGTAGTTGTCGTAGAAGCCGCCCGTGGAGGCGCACGCGCCGAAGGCCATCACCCACTTGGGCTCGGCCATCTGCTCGTAGACGCGCTTCAGGATGGGCGCCTGGCGCATCGTCACCGTGCCGATGACCATGAGGAGGTCCGCCTGGCGCGGCGTGAAGCGCGGCAGCAGCGCCCCGAAACGATCGATGTCGTAGGGCGACATCGAGAGCGACATGTACTCCATCGCGCAGCACGCGGTCGCGAAGGGATAGGGGAAGATGGAGTACTTCCGCGCCCAGCCGATCGCGCGATCGAGGCGGGTCACGACGACGGAATCGGCGATCAGCGCCTCGTCGCCCGTGGTGGCCAGGCGCGGACGCGGAGGCGGAAGCGGCTTCGCCATGCAATCATTTTCTAGTATCCGCTGCTCCCCGCCCTGTCAAAGCAGCGTACATTTCAGGCGAGACGGGCCGCGGCCTCCGAGAGGCATCTCTCGGTCGTCTTCCAGTCGAGGCAGGCGTCCGTCACGGAGACGCCGTACCGAAGCCGTTCGCGTCCCCCGCTGATGGGCTGATTGCCGGCCTCGAGGTTGCTTTCCAGCATGAAGCCCATGATCGAGCGATTGCCGCCGGATATCTGGTGAACAATTTCAGCCAGCACCTCCGGCTGCCGGCTGTAGTCTTTTCCGGTCTGCGCGTGGCTGCAGTCGACGAGGATGCGGACCGGCAGCCCGGCCTTCGCGAGCAGCTCCTCGCACGCCGCGATGCTCGCGCCGTCGTAGTTGGGCGTCCGCCCGCCTCGCAAGATGATGTGGCAGTCGGGATTCCCCTGCGTGTGGACGATCGACGTCACGCCGTCCTGATTGATGCCGACGAAGGCGTGGGGATGGCGGGCGGACTGCATCGCGTTGATGGCCACCTGCTGGTTTCCGTCGGTATTGTTCTTGAAGCCCACCGGCATCGAGAGCCCGCTCGCCATCTCGCGGTGGGTCTGGCTCTCGATCGTCCGCGCCCCGATCGCAGCCCACGAGACCAGGTCGGCGAGGTACTGCGGCGTGACCGGGTCCAGCAGCTCGGTCGCCGCGCCCAGCCCGAGCGCGTTGATGTCGATCAGGAGCTTGCGCGCCAGGCGCAATCCGAGCGCCACGTCATGGCTGCCGTCGAGATGCGGGTCGTTGATGAGCCCCTTCCAGCCGATCGTGCTCCGCGGCTTCTCGAAGTACACGCGCATGAGGACGAAGAGCTTCGGCGCCAGGCGCTCGGCGAGACCGCTCAGGCGCCGCGCGTAGTCCACGGCCGCCTCCGGGTCGTGAATCGAACAAGGACCCACGACCGCGAGCAGCCGCCGCTCGCGGCCCGCGATGATGTCGCGCACCGTCGCCCGCGCCCGCACGACCACCTGGTAGATGGCGTCGGACGCCTGCAGCGCTTGCTTGAGGTCGACCGGCGGCACGAGCGGCTCGGTCTTGACGATGCGCAGGTCGTGCGTGCGGAGCATTGCGCGCCAGCTTAGTGCGCACCGCCCCGACGTCAAGGGGCGAGCCCGCCACGATCGGCCGTTTGCAATCAAGCGGACCGCGCGCTACGGCCCGCGCGGCATGGCGGCGTTCACGCGCTGGATCCACCTCCTGGGCCTCGCCACCTACTTCGGGACGACCCTCGGCCTCGCGCTGCAGCTGCTCCCCGCGGCCGAGGCGGTGGACGACCCGGCGCTCCAGCGCCGGCTCCTGGCGCGAGGCCTCCGCCCCTACAACGTCCTCTCGATCGGGGCGCTCGGCGTGCTCGTGCTCTCGGGCGCCTCCTCGCTCACGGAATGGAAGGCGCTCCTCGGTCGCGACTTCGCCCGGCTCCTCTGGCGGCTGGTCGCCAAGCTCTCGCTGACCTTCGCCCTCATCCTCGTCGCCACCTACGTGTCCTTCGGGCTCGCGCACCGCCTCGTGCGGGCGGAGCTCGGGCAGCTCCCGGTGGATGCGGCCGCGCAGACGGGCATGATCCGGCGCATGCGCACGGGCGCCTGGCTCGGCCTCGCGCTCGCGGCGTGGACCGCCTGGGTCGGCGTCGGCCTCACGCCCTGAGCACGCGCCACCACGCAGCGACCGGGCGGCGCGCGAGACGCCGCCGGACGCCTGCCGCCGTGAGCGACGCCTCCTCGGTGACGACGCGGGTCACGAGCGCGAGCGGTGTCTGGTCGAAGAGACGGTTCTCCAGGCCGACGCCGCGCGGCGGCGCCGCCAGCACGTCTTCCGGCTCGGCATCCGGCACGCGCAGCCGACGCGCCAGCGCCGCGGGGACGAGACGGTCCGAGGGGGTGACCACGAGGAACGGCCGGCGTGCCGCCCGCGCCCCCAGGGCCAGGCCGAGCGTCCCGCATTTGTTCCACACCGCCCGCGGCGTGACCGCGTCGGCGCCGACGACGACCACGTCCACGGTTGCCGCCCGCGCGGGAGCCAGCGCGTCGACGATGACCAGCGCCTGGACGCCCGCCGCGGCCATGCGCGCGGCCAGCCCGAGTCCCTCGCAGCCGGGCCGGCTCTCGGCGACGACCAGCCGTCCGAGGCGACCCTGCCGGTGGGCAAGCAGGAACGCGCGGCTCGCCACCGCCGACGACGAGAGCGTGAGGCAGGTGGCGCGCGGCGGGAGGAGTCGCACGAGGCGTGCCGCGGCCGCGCCGACGGATGCCCCTTGCCTCGCCAGGTAGCCGTCGAGCGCGGCGCGCACCGCCACAGCACCCGCGGCCGGGCTGGTGGCACGCTCGGCCGCGCGAAACGCCAGATCCACGACGGTCAGCAGCGAGGCCATGGCCGGCTGCGCGCCGGCCATCGCGGCACCCGCCGCGCGCACGCGCTGTTGCCATCGCGCGAGCCTCTTGCCATCATCGCGGGCGGCCGCACGGAGCAACCGGGCCGCACGGCAGGCGAGCGCCGTGGCGCCCGCCGTCCGATCCCTCGCCAGTGCGTCCGCCCAGCGCCGTATGTCGTCCGAGTCGGGCACGCTCACCGCGATCGTCGCCGTCGGCCGGGAGCTGTTGACCGGGCGCACGGTCGATAGCAACTCGGCCTCGATCGCGGCAAGGCTGGTCGCGCTCGGCGCCTGGGTCGAGCGCATCGTCGCGGTGGACGACGACCTGGCGGCGGTGGCACGCGAGGTCGGCGGCGCGCGGCAGCGTGGGGCCTCGCTCGTCGTCACGAGCGGCGGTCTCGGCCCCACCTTCGATGACCGCACGCTGGCCGGCGTGGCCGCCGCGCTCGGACGCCCGCTGGTCGAGCATCCGGCGGCGCTCGCCTTCGTCGCCCGGCGCTACACGGAGCTCGCGGCCGCGGGGGCGGTCGAGCACAGCGCGCTGACGCCGCCGCGCCGGAAGATGGCCGCGCTGCCGGCCGGGGCGCAGCCGATCGACAATCCCGTCGGCACCGCACCCGGCGTGCTCCTCGTCGACGGCGGCTTCACGGTGCTGGCCCTGCCCGGGGTCCCCAGCGAGATGCGGGCGGTCCTCGAGGCCGCGTTGCCACTGCTTCAGCCCGGTCTCGCCGGGCCGCTGCACGTCGTCGAGCAGGAGGTCACCACCGGTTGCGGCGACGAGTCGGTGATCACGCTCGCCGCCGCGCGCGCGATGGAGGTCGTGCCGGGGGTGTACCTGAAGTCGCTGCCGACGCAGTTCGCGCCGGGATGCGATCTCCGCGTGCGCATCAGCGCCCGCGGCCCCGACCGCACGGAGGTCGAGGCCCGCGTGGCGCATGCGGCCGCGGTGCTCGCCGCCGAGCTCGGGCGGCACGGGAGGATCCGATGAACGCCGTGCGACACGTCCCCTCGCTCCTCGCCTATTCGGCGGAGAAGATGCGGAAGGTCGGGCTCGTCGACACGCCGAACCTCTTCTGCGACGCCTACTGCCTCGAGCCGGGTCAGGAGCAGGCCGCCCACCGCCATGCCGTGGGCGACAAGCTCTACTACGTGCTCGCCGGCACGGGCCGCATCCGCGTCGGAGCCGACGAGCACGCGGTGACCCCCGGCGACCTCGTCTGCGCGCCGGCGGGGGAGGACCACGCCGTCCGCAATCCCGGTCCCGAGCGGCTCGCGCTCCTGGTCGTCATGGCGCCCAAGCCGTCGTGAGCGGACGATCGCCCGCCGCGGCTCCGTCCGCGCCCTCCGATCGTCCGTCGCGTTGCGACTTGGTCAGACGGGTGGTACCTTGGAAGTTCATGAGGATTCCTCTTCGATGTTGATCCCCGCCACGCAGCTCCGCGTGGGCATGACCGTCGAGCACCAGAACGACCTCTGGCGCGTGATGAACGTCGTCCACGTCACGCCCGGCAACTGGCGGGGCATGGTCCAGACCAAGCTGCGCAACCTGCGCAGCGGCACGCAGACCGAGAACCGGTTCCGCTCCGAGGACAAGGTCGAGCGCGTGACGCTCGAGCAGCACGAGATGGAGTTCCTCTACGAGAGCGACGGCCAGTATCACTTCATGAACACCGAGACCTACGACCAGATCGCGCTCGACACCGAGCTCCTGGGCAACGCCGTCAGCTACCTCAGGCCGAACGCGCGCATCCAGGTGGAGCTCCACGACGGGACGCCGATGGGCGTGAGCCTCCCGAAGACCGTTGACCTGAAGGTGGTGGAGACGGCGCCCGGCCTGAAGAGCGCCACCGTCACCAACGTGCTGAAGCCCGCCAAGACCGAGACCGGGCTCGTCGTCCAGGTGCCGAACTTCATCGGCGAAGGCGACGTGATCCGCGTCGACACCGAGTCGGGCGGCTACCTCTCGCGCGCCAAGGGCGAGTAGCCCGCCGGCCGCCACCCTTTTTTCTCGTTGACAGTGCTGCTGGGCGCTGCGTTTTCCCCCGTTAGCGTTTTCCTCTGTTAGCGTTTTCCTCTTGACGGCTCCCCCCCGGCTCGTGAGACGCTCCGTGGTCCGACGTCATGAAGACGACACGCCGCCGACTCTTGGCCTTGGCGTTCTCACTGAGCGCGACGCCCGGGTTCTCGTGGCCCGGCGACCTCGACCCAACCTTCGGGAACCGCGGCAAGGTCGTGAGCGATCTCGGCGCGCTGGAGGAGGCGAATGCGGCCGTCCTCCAAGCCGACGGCCGCATCGTGCTTGCGGGGCGAAGTGGCAGCTCCCTACCAGACGCGAAGCTGGCGCTCGCCCGCTACGAGCCCGACGGTGCCCTCGATCCGCTGTTCGGGACCGGGGGAAAGGTGCTCACCACGATCGGCAGCAACGCCGGCGCCGAGGCGCTCGCTCTGCAGACCGATGGAAAGCTCGTCGCCGCCGGCTTCGCGGACGAGGGTGGATCACTGCGCTTCGCCGTCGCACGCTACGACCCAGGCGGGATTCTCGACCCGAGCTTCGGCAGCGGCGGCACGGTGACGACCGCGGTCGGCGACTCGGCCGTCGCCCACGCGATCGCCGTCCAGCCGGACGGCAACATCGTCACCGTCGGCTACAGCATGACGGCAGGAAACTTCGACTTCACTCTCGTGCGGTACGACGCGAGCGGCAACCTCGATCCGACGTTCGGCACAGGCGGTATGGTCGTCACGGACCTCGGTGGCGACGACTTGGCGCAGGGCGTGGCCCTTCAGCCGGACGGGCGGATCGTCGTCGGCGGGTTCTCCTCGTCGTCACCTACATCGACGGCGGACGACCGCTTCGCGCTCGCGCGCTACGAGGCGGACGGTACTCTCGACCCGACCTTCGGAAGCGCGGGCACCGTAGTGACCGGGTTCCCGGGTCGCATCGCCGCCCTTGCGCTCCTTCCCGGCGGGAAAATCCTCGCGGCGGGCGAGGCGTCTCCGGCGGGATTCGGCCTCGCGCGCTACAGCTCGGACGGAAGCCCCGACGCGACGTTCGGGATGGGCGGCACGGTGACGTCGCGTTTCGGCAACGGCACGGTTGGTGCCTTCAGCGACGCCGCGTTCGCGCTCGCGATCCAACCCGACGGCCGGATCCTCGTCGCCGGCAGGGCCCAGCCGGGGTACGCCGCGCCCTTCTTCGGTCTCATCCGCTACGAAGCCGACGGCTCGCTCGACCGCACCTTCGCGCCGTGCGCCGTCGTCATGACACCCTTCCCTCCCGTCGGATCGATCGGATCTCACGCCACCGCTCTCCTCGTCCAGCCCGACGGGAAGCTCGTCGCCGTCGGGGACGCGCTGGACGACTTCGCGCTCACCCGTTATGTCGGCACCGGCGGAGCCTCGGCGTGCGAGCCGGCCGCGGTCGGAAAGGCCACCCTCCGGCTGCGCAGTGACGTCAATACGCGCCACCCACATCTGGCCTGGCGCTGGATCGGCGCCAGCGCGGTGGTCAGGAGCGATTTCGGCGATCCGACCGACGCGACCGATCTCACGCTGTGCGTCCTGGACGGCTCCGGCGCGCTCAAGCTCGCCGCGACCACCCCGGCGAACCCGTGCGCGCCGAACGAACTGTGTTGGCACGCGACCTCGGATGCGTACGCTTATTCAGGAGTCGGGCACGTCAGCGGCTGCCTGGATGGCCTCACGCGCATCGGGCTGAGGCCCGGCGCTGCGGGAAAGGCGAGGATCCGGACGCAAGGAGGGGTCTGTGGTCTCGGCGTGCCGTCCCCTCCACTGACCTCCCCCGTGGTCGTTCGCCTACAGCGCGGCGACGGTCCGAACTGCTGGGAGGCGACCTTCTCGAACCCGTCCGTGAACGACGAGAAACGATTCACCGCCAGATCCGACTGAGCGCCGCACGGGACCACGCTTCACCTCCCCTTCCAGACCGGCTTCCGCTTCTCGGCGAAGGCCCGCGGTCCCTCCACCACGTCCTCGCTCGTGAAGAGGCGCTGCACGAGCGGGTAATGCGCCGCCATCGCCTCGGCCAGCGGCCGGCCGAGCCCCTGGAGCGCCGCCTGCTTGGAGGCCCGTACGGCGAGCGGCGAGCACTCGAGGATCTCGCGCGCCCAGCGCTCCGCGGCGGCCATCAGCTCGGGCTGCGGCACGACCTCGTTGACCAGGCCGATGCGGGCGGCCTCGCCGGCGGGGATCTGCCGCCCCGTCAGCATCATGCCCATCGCGATCCGGAAGGGAATCGCGCGCGGCAGCCGATGCACGCCGCCTGCGGCCGCCATGAGCCCGACCCGCGGCTCGGGAAGGCCGAGCCGCGCGTGGTCCGCAGCCACGATGATGTCGCAGGCGAGTGCGATCTCGAGGCCGCCGCCGAGCGCCACACCGTTCACGGCGGCGATCAACGGCTTCCAGAGGTCGTCGCGCCCGACGAGGCCGCCGAAGCCCCCCTTCGGCATGCGCGGGACGCCGTGCAGCGCCGTCCACTTGAGGTCGTTCCCGGCCGAGAAGGCGCGGTCGCCGGCGCCCGTGAGGATCGCCACCCACACCTCCGGATCGGCCCCCACGTCGTCCCACACGCGCGACAGCTCCTCGTTGGCCGGCGGGTGCAGCGCGTTCATCACCTCCGGGCGGTTGATGGTGACGTAGGCGACGCGATCCCGTTTCTCGTAGCGGACGAACTCGAGCTGCATGGTGGGCCCTCCCGGTCGGCTCCCCGCTCCTCGTATGGAACGGGGCGTCAAGTCAAACGAGGCGTTCGTGGTTTGACAGGCGCCGTATCTGCTCGGTATGCCGGGCGGGGATGGCGGTCGAGCACCGCTTCGTCGAGACCAACGGCATCCGGCTCCACTGCGCCGTCGACGGCGACGGTCCGCTCGTGCTCTTCCTGCACGGGTTCCCGGAGTGCTGGTACTCGTGGCGCCACCAGATCGCGGCCCTCGCCCCGCGCTTCCGCGTCGTCGCCCCCGACCTGCGCGGCTACAACGAGAGCGACAAGCCCAAGGGCGTCGCGGCCTACGCGCTCCCGGAGCTGGTCGCCGACGTGCGCGGGCTGATCGAGGCGTTCGGGGAGCGGCAGGCGGTCATCGTCGGGCACGACTGGGGCGGCGGCATCGCCTGGACGTTCGCAATGGAACACCCCGACGCCACCCGACGGCTCGTCGTGCTGAACTGCCCGCATCCCGCCATCTTCGTGCACCACCTGCGTACGAACGGCCGCCAGCTCGCGCGCAGCTGGTACATGCTCTTCTTCCAGATACCCTGGCTTCCCGAGACGCTCCTCCGGCTCGGACACGGCTGGGCGGTCGGGAGCGCCATCCGCCGCTCGGCGGTGCGCCAGGATCCGATCACCACGCAGGACCTCGACTGCCTGCGTGACGCGGCGAGCCGCCCCGATGCCATGCGCAGCGCGATCAACTACTACCGGGCAGCGTTCCGCAGCCCAGACGCGCGGGGCGTCTGGCCCCACTGGCTCGCTCGCTTCCTCTACGGCGACCGCCCGCCGCCCGAGGCGACGCGAACGCTCGACGACTGGCCGAAGATCGCGGCTCCCACGCTCCTCGTCTGGGCCGAGGCCGACGTGGCGCTCGGCAAGGAGCTGACGTTGGGCATGGAGCCGCTCTTCCGCGGGCCCCTCGAGATCAAGTACGTGCCGCTGTCCGGCCACTGGGTGCAGCAGGAGCAGCCGGAGCTCGTGAACGGCTACCTGCTCGACTTCCTCGGCGATCTCGCCCCTGGGCACGCGGGCGCGCCGCTCTTCCCCGCGTAGCGCTGCAGCCCGGCGCCCTACGCGCGGTCCGGCTCCGGCTGCGCGGCGTACGCCGCGACCCGGCCGACGTAGGCCCGGGTGATCGGGGGCAGGAAGCGGCGCACGTCGGCGAAGTGCGTCGGGTCGCCGCCGGTCGCGCGGGCGCGCGCTTGCGCCGCGGCCACGCGGCCCTCCCCGGCGTTGAATGCGGCCACCGCGAAGAGCCGCCGCTCGCCGGCGTCGGGCACGGGCACCGTGGCGACCCCGTGCGCCAGGTGCGCCTGGCGGCCGAAGAGGTCGTGCAGGTAGCGGAGGTAGCCGACCCCGAGCGCCACGTCGTCCGTCCCCGTCGGCCGCGTCACCACGTGCGCGGCGATCTTCCGGCGCATCTCCGCGGCGGTCGCGTGCGTCACCTGGAAGGTGCCGACGCTGAGCCCGTCGCTGCTGCGCGCGCGCGGGTCGAAGTTCGACTCTGCCCGGGCGACGCCGAGCGATACCGCGGGGTCGACGCCGACACTCGCCGAGGCGCGGCGGATGGCGGCCCGGATATCGGCCTTGGCGTGGGGCACATGCGCCGGCCGGCGCGGGTGGACGCTCGGCGCCGCCGCTGGCTGCTGGGGCTGCGGCGCGGCGGGCGACACGCGGGTCGCAGCCTCTCCGCGAGCCCGACCGAGCGCGTCCCGCAGGACATGCCCGAACTCGGGCGCGTGCGGCGCGGGGCGTGGAGTCACCCCCGAGACGCCGGGCGTCGGCGCGCCGATCACGTCGTGCAGAGTCGAGACCACAGGAGCACGTTCTGCAACTCGGGTGCCGGACGCGGCGGCACGCGCGGCATCGCCGGCGCGCGGTTCCGACGGGCAGATCCTGCCCCGCTGCCGGCAATCGCTGCCGCGCGCCGGCTGGCGGCATCCCCGGCGACGCGCTAAGCATCGAGCCATGCGGAACGTGGAGCTGGCGCGCTGCTTCCGCGACCTCGCCGCCTACCTCGAGATGGAGGACGTGCCGTTCAAGCCTCGCGCCTACGAGAAGGCGTCGCTCGCCATCGAGTCGTACGACCAGCCCCTCGAGGAGGTGTATCGCCGGGGAGGCGTCAAGGCGCTGCGCGCGATCCCCGGCATTGGCGCTTCGATGGCCGACAAGCTCGAGGAGCTCATCAAGACCGGGAAGTGCGCGCTGCGCGAGGAGTACCGCGCGCGCATGCCGGTCGACATCGCGACCCTCACCGCGATCGAGGGCGTGGGGCCGAAGGCGGTCAAGGTCCTCTACGAGCAGCTCGCCGTGCGGACGGTGGAGGACCTGGAGGCTGCGGCACGTGCCGGCAAGGTCCGCAGCCTCCCTCACTTCGGCGAGCGCAGCGAGCAGAAGATCCTGAAGGCCCTCGCCTTCGTCCAGACGAGCGGCGCCCGCCAGCCGCTCGCCGTCACCCGGCCCCTCATCGAGGAGATCGCGCGCACCCTCGCCCGGGTGCGAGGCGTCGAGCAGGTGGCGATCGCCGGCTCCGTCCGGCGGCGGAAGGAGACGATTGGCGACGCCGACCTGCTCGCCGTGGCGCGCAAGCCCGGCGCGGTCATGCAGGCGTTCGTTGGGCTGCCGCAGGTCGCACGCGTCCTCGGGCAGGGCGACACCAAGTCGAGCGTGAAGCTCGCCGCTGGCCTCCAGGTGGACCTCCGCGTGGTGCCCACCGAGAGCTTCGGCGCGGCTCTCTGCTACTTCACCGGCAGCAAGGCGCACAACGTGGCGCTCCGCCAGCTCGCCATCAAGCGGGGCTACAAGCTGAACGAGTACGGCCTCTTCCGCGGCGAGCGGCGGATCGCGGGACGGACGGAGGAGGAGATCTACGCGCGGCTCGGCCTCGCCTACATCCCTCCCGAGCTGCGCGAGGACCAGGGCGAGATCGACGCGGCGCGGGCCGGCACGCTGCCGCAGCTGATCGAGTCGGACGCGCTGCGCGGCGACCTGCAGACCCAGACGGACTGGACGGACGGCGCGGACTCCATCGAGGAGATGGCACGGGCGGCGAAGGCACTCGGCCTCGAGTACGTCGCGATCACCGACCACACCCGCAGCCTGGCGATGACTCGCGGATCGGACGAGGCGAAGCTCCGCAAGCAGATGGCCGAGATCGATCGCCTGAACGTCAGGCTCGAGGGCATCCGGGTCCTCAAGGGCGCGGAGGTGAACATCAACAAGGACGGCACGCTCGACATCGACGACGAGACGCTCGCTGCGCTCGACGTCGTCGGGGTGGCGGTGCACTCCTACTTCAACCTGTCGCGCGCCGAGATGACCGCGCGCATCATCCGCGCCATGCGGAATCCCCATGCCGACATCCTCTTCCACCCGACCGGACGCGTCATCCAGAAGCGCGAGCCCTACGACGTCGACATGGACGCGATCATCGCCGCCGCCAGGGAGACCGGGACCGTCCTCGAGCTCGACGCCTATCCGGAGCGTCTCGACCTGAAGGACGAGCACGTGCGCAAGGCCGTGCAGGCCGGCGTGCCCATCGTCATCGACTCCGACGCCCACAGCGTGAAGCACCTGCCGTTCCCCCGCCAGTACGGCGTCGACCAGGCGCGTCGAGGCTGGGCGTCGGCGGCCGACGTCCTCAACAGCCGGCCCCTCGACGCATTCCTCGCCGCCCTCAAGTCGGGCGCGCGCCAGGCGGCCACGGGGTCACGCAACGGCCGTACCCGCAGCCGGGCGCGGTCGCGGCGGAGTTAGGCCACCTTCGTCACCTCCCGATAGTCTGCCATCGACCGCCGATGGCTTCGTCTTTTGCCATTGACCCCTTCGCGAAGAACGGTCTACGGCTGCCGGTCATGAAGACGGCTCGCTCATCCTTCCTGCCCGCGCTCGCCTTCGTACTCGCCGTCGCCCCGGTCGCCGTGCGGGCCGCGAACCGGTGCGGCCATGGCACCTCGGCCGCGCAGGACACGGCCGACATCCGTGGTGTCCGCGCCGCGATCGAGCTCGCCTGCCCCTGCGCCGCGTTCGACGGCTCGAGCGGGAGCAAGAACAAGGCGGCCTTCGTGCGCTGCGTGCGCGCTGTCGCGCGCGATGCGGGCGACGGCACGCCGATCGACGGGCGCTTCCAGCTGCGCCCCCAGTGCAAGGGGACGGTCCTGCGCATCGCGCGCCAGTCCGACTGCGGGTTCGCTCCCGCGGCGGATCGCCATCCCTGCTGCCAGCACGTGGCGCATGCGGGGCGCAACGTCGGCACGGTCACGCCGTCGGCCCGCTGCCGGAGTGCGGCGGGGGCCGTCCGAAGCTCGTGTCCGAGCTTCCACTTCGTCACGGACGCCTGCAGCGGGAACGCGGTCAACACCTGCAACACGGTCGCGACAACCACGAGCGTCCCGAGCGCGGCCCAGCCCGCGAACACCCCCGGCACCCCGGGCGTCTCGGTGACCAATCCGAACCTCCTCATGCAGTTCGGTGACGCGAGCTTCAGCCTGAACCACGCGACCTACACCCGCTTCCGCCGTGACGGCGCGGGCCTGCCCGATGCGATTCTCGTCCTCGTTCCCGGCTTCGAGGGCGGCGCCAACGACTTCAAGATCCTTGCCGAGAGCGTGATCCCGCGCGCCTTCGTCGAGCAGGGCCTGGTGCTCGAGATCTGGGCCTACGACCGCCGCACGAACCAGCTCGAGGATCGCGTCGGCCTCGACATCTCCGAGGCGCGGCTCGATCCCTACGTCGGCCTCGACTGGCTCTTCGGGACCGAGCTCGGCCTCACGCTCGATCCGGTGCTCGCCGCCGGCCCGAACCGCCGCGCCGTCTTCTACGACTCGACCGACGTCCCCTTCATCGCGAGCTGGACGCCGCTCGTCTTCGCGCGCGACATCGACGCGGTGGTCGACGCGGCCGATGCGGCCGTCCGGAATCACAACGTCTTCCTGGGCGGCCACTCGATGGGGACGACGTTCACCGCCCGCTACGCCTGCACCGACTTCGACCTGAGCGGCGCCGGCCCCGCCCGGCCCGGCTACGCGAAGCTGCGCGGCCTGGTCCTCCTCGAGGGCGGCGGCGGGACGACGGCCGGCGCGCCCCTCACCGACGACACGCTCGATCGGATGATCGCCAAGTTCGACGGGGGTCTCTACGGGGCGGTGAAGGATCCGAGCAGCCCGGGGCGCTGCGTCGACGGCACGACGGCCTGCGCGATCGACACCGAAGCCACCGACTGCGCCGGGCAGGTCCCGCCCAAGTGCACGCTCACCGCGGCCGCCTACTCGGTCACCAAGATCGGCAGCATCAACATCCTGAACCCGCGCATCGTCGCGGCCTCGGAGCCGTCGGCGATCCAGGGGGCGTACGATCCGGACGGCGGCGAGAACATCATCCAGGCGGATCAGGGGGCGCCAGGCAACAACGCCATCGCCAGGGTGTCCGACCTGAACGGCCTCGCGCTGCTCGGTGGCCCGTCGACGGTCGAGGGTGGGATCGGGAGCTTCGTCGACGACGACGGCGCCGTGTCGAGCCTCGCCTTCTTCGTCGCCACCTCGGTCGGGGCGCCCGGCCCGATGGTGAACGGGCTTCTCACCTGGCAGGACATCACCGAAGGGCCGCTCCCGGCGTCGGTGCTGCCGAACAACGGCCCGCCGCCGACGGCCCTCCCCGCCCCGGTGTGGGGACAGGAGAAGGAGGTGACGAAATTCACCCGGCTGCTCGACGCCTTCTTTGCGGGCGACACCAACTTCACCGACTGGTACTACCCGAGCTCGGGTCTCTCGGTAACGAGCATCGCGGGTCAGTGCTCGAACGCGTCGGGTGGCACCTGCACGGTGGGGAACGTGGGCGCGCCCTGCGGCGGGTCGGGCCAGACCCAGGCGACGGCGGACGCCCAGTGCTCCCAGGCGATCAGCCTCGACTCGACCGCCCTCTCCGTCGGCCGCGGCCGGCGCGACATCGAGAACCTGACCCAGGCGGCGAACGTCGACATCCCGGTCATCTCGTTCGTGGGGAGCAACGGGCTCGCGCGCGTCCCCGGCGCGATGGTCCCGTTCGGGACGAGCATCCACCGCTGCACGGCGCCCAGCTGCGACGGGGTCACGGACCGGGTCGTCGATGCGAGCACGCCGAACCCGGCGTTCCCGACGCTGGGCGGCGTCGCGGGCGGCTTCGAGGTCTACGTCTCCGAGGGCTTCGCCCACGTCGACGTGGTGACCGCCGAGGACGGTCCCGACAACAACGTGATCGGGCCGCTCGCGGCCTTCCTCGAGCGGAACGCGCAGTAGGGGCTGCGGACCGTCAGTACGCGATCACGCCGCGCGCGACCTCGCCCTTGTCCATCGCCTCCATGGCGTTGTTGATCTCCGCGAGCTTGAACTTCCGCGTGACCAGCTGATCGAGCTTCAGCCGCCCCGCCATGTAGAGGTCGATCAGGCGGGGCATGTCGTGGTGGAACTGCGCCGACCCGTAGAACGAGCCGATCAACCACTTCTCCTCCATGGAAAACGGGAAGGCGGGGACCGTCAGCTCCGAGCCGAAGGGCGGCGCGCCGACCACGACGCACTTCCCGGCTCGCTTGAGGCACGCGTACGCCTGCGCGATCACCTTGGGATTGCCGATGACCTCGAAGGCGTAGTCCACGCCACGGCCGTCGGTCAGCTCGCGGATGCCGGCCTCGGGATCGCCCTTGGCGGCGCTCACGGTGTGCGTCGCGCCGAACTCCTTCGCCATCTTGAGCTTGTTGTCGAGCAGATCGACGGCGATGATCCTCTCCGCGCCCGCCAGCACCGCGCCCTGGATGACGTTGAGTCCCACGCCGCCGGCGCCGAAGACCGCGACCGACGCGCCGGGCTCCACCTTGGCCGTGTTGATCACGGCGCCGACCCCGGTCATGACGCCGCAGCCGACGAGACACGCCTTGTCGAGCGGCGCGTCGCTGCGGATCTTCACGCAGCCCGTCTCGGGGACCACGGTCTCCTCCGCGAAGGACCCGACCCAGTGGGGCATGTCCATGCCCTTCACCTTGAAGCGGGGCTCGCCGTCGTACGTGCCGCCCATGACCATCGTCTGCAACGCCACCTCGCAGTGCACCTGCCGGCCGCGGCCGCACTCGCGGCAATGGCCGCACGGGTTCATCCAGCAGAGGATCACGTGATCGCCGGGCCCCACCGACGTGACGCCAGGCCCCACCTCGGTGACGACGCCCGCCCCCTCGTGCCCGATGATGCGCGGCGGCGGCATCGGCAGGATGCCGCGCTGGATGCTGAGGTCGCTGTGACAGACGCCGCTGGCCGCCAGCTTGACGCGCACCTCTCCCTGGCGCGGCGGTGCGAGCTCCACGTCCTCGACCGCGAACGGCTCGTTGAAGCTGTACAGGATGGCAGCGCGCATGGCCGACCTCCTCGGGGTTTGCGTTTCGGCGGCGGATATACAACCGTTCGTGCTCGAGCGGTAGCCGGGGGGCTGCCGGCTGTCACTATCCGTCGGTCACGCCTGCGGTTAGGCTCGGTGACGCGTGGCGACAGGGACAGCCCAGGTACCCCCGTTTACGGCCCAGTCTGCAACCAGCCCTGCAACCACCCGACGGGCCGGAGGGTCATGTCCTATGACTGCTGGAAATCCAAGGAGGAGGTGCTCCCATGGGAAGCAGGCGGATTCCAGCATCGCGGCAGACGGGTGAGCGGATCGAGGAGCTGCTGGCGGGAGGCGGAGACCACGACGTCCGCTCCGATCTGATCCGCCTCGGCGTGCGCAAGCTCGTCGAGGAAGTGCTTGAAGGCGAGGTAGAGGACCGGCTGGCGGGTGTACTACGGGCGCGGCGACGGGGAGCGCCCAGGGTATCGAAACGGCTATCGGCGTGGGCGGTTGAAGAGCGCCGAGGGAGCGATCGAGTACGCGGCGCCGCAGGTGTCGGACTTGGGGGAGCCATACCGATCGCGGGTGCGCGAGCGGCTCGAAGGGCGCACCGAGGAGCTTGAGCGGCTGGCCGTCGAGATGTATGCCCGCGGGCTTTCGACGCGGGACATCGAGGTTCTCCGACGAGCAGGGGCGGTCGCTCCTGTCGCGGACGGCGGTGAGCGAGGTGACCGAGCGACTCTGGGAGGAGTACGCGGCGTTCGCGACCCGGGACCTCTCGGAGCACCAGCTCCTCTACCTGTTCGTCGACGGCGTCGCCGAGCGGCTCCGTCCCGGCCTTGCCCGCGAAGCGGTCCTCTGCGCGTGGGGCATCGACCAGGAGGGCAAGAAGGTCCTCCTGGCACTTAAGCCCGGGGACCAAAGAGGACACGGAGAGCTGCCGGGCGTTCTTCCAGGACATGCGCCGGCGCGGCCTCGGTGACCCGCTGCTCGTGGTGACCGATGGCGCCCCGGGGCTGATCCGGGCGGTTGAGGAATGCTTCCCGCGCAGTCATCGCCAACGGTGTCTCGCCCATCGGATGCGCAACCTGGAGGCGAAGGTGCCCGAGGACGTGTGGCCCGAGTTACGGGCCCGCGCCAAAGCCGCGTACGAGACCCCCTCGCCGGAGCTGGCCAACGCGCTTCGGGACGACTTTGCCTCGCGGTACGCGCGGGAGCTGCCGGCGGCCGTCCAGTGCTTCGGGAGGACTTCGCGGCGTGCACGGCACATCTGCGCTTCCCCATTGGTCATCGCAAGGTGATTCGGACCACAAATCTCTTGGAACGGCTCTTCGGCGAAGAACGGCGCCGGATGAAGGTGATCGCGAACGGATTCGGGGAGCGCCCGGTGCTGAAGCTCATGTACGCCGCCCTGATCCGGGCGACCGAGCAGTGGCGCGGGATCACCGTGACGGCGTTCGAGCGGAAACAGTGGGAGGTAATCCGCCAGGAGATCGCTGCTGCGCACGGTCAGCGTCACGCGAGCCCCGTCACTCGCCCCCGCGCACGTCGCGGCCCGGGTGCCGCCGGCGAACGGTGAGACGCCGCCCGCGCTCGGCCAGGTTGGCGGGCGCGGCGTTGACCCGTCGGTTGCCCCTGCAGTAGGAGCCTCCGCAGCGAGCTGATTCGACAGATGGAGTGCCCCCGCTGCCACTACGCGAATGCCGGCGGCGCCCGCTTCTGTGGCGAGTGTGGCGCAAGCCTGACCCGCGACGTGACGTGCTCCAGCTGCGGCCACGCGAATCCGGCTGGTCAGACGTTCTGCAACGGATGCGGCGGTCGTCTGGACGAGTCCGCACGTTCGGCAGCGCGTGATCGGCGGGCCTACACCCCGAAGCACCTGGCCGAGAAGATCCTCACCTCGCGCACCGCCCTCGAAGGCGAACGCAAGCAGGTGACGCTCGATGGAGCTGGCCGAGCAGGTCGACCCCGAGGAGTGGCACCGGATCCTGGATCGCTTCTTCACGATCCTCGCCGACGGCGTGCACCGCTTCGAGGGCACGGTGAACCAGTACACCGGCGACGGGATCATGGCCCTGTTCGGGGCGCCGATCGCGCACGAGGACCACCCCCGGCGGGCCTGCTACGCGGCGCTGCACCTGGCCGACGAGCTTCGCCGCCATGCCACCGAGCTGCGCCTCCGCCAGGCACTCAGCTTCTCGGTCCGCATGGGCCTCAACTCCGGCGAGGTCGTGGTGGGAAAGATCGGCGACGATCTCCGGATGGACTACACCGCGCTCGGCCACACGGTGGGGCTCGCGGCGAGGATGGAGCAGCTCGCGGAGCCCGGCAAGGTGTTTCTGACCGACTACACGGCGAGGCTCGTCGCCGGCTTCTTCACGCTGCGCGACCTGGGAGAGTCGGCGGTCAAGGGCGTAGCGGCTCCGCTCCGCGTCTACGAGCTCGAGGGCGTCGGCGCGCTGCGCACGCGTCTCGACGT
>VBKF01000178.1 GCA_005888095.1 Deltaproteobacteria bacterium
CCAGTGCTCGCGCCCTTCGGGCGCTGCGCGCTTCCGATGCCCCCGGACCCCGCTCGGGGCTCGGCAAAGCCTCGCCCCGCTTCTGGGGCCGCGGCTTCGACTTATCGGGGGCCCGTCCAGTGCTCGCGCGGCTGCGCCGCGCGCCCCGCGGTGGCACGCTAGGAGGCCGACCCAAGACTTCGTCTTGGGTCGCAAAGCGAGAATGTGCGCCGCGTGAGCACGCGACCGTCATGCTGGGGCCGGCGAAGCCGGCGCGGCAAAACGAGCCGGACACGTCAACGACCCGAAGCCCGCAGGCCAAGACTGGGGAAGCGCGTGTCGGTTTGCCGCGCTGGCTTCGCCAGCCGCGGCACGACGGCGGCGCGTGATACCGACGCCACATGCTCGCGTCCGTTTCGCGACCCAAGAAGTCTTGGGTCGCGCTCCTAGTGGATGCTGTGGCTGGTCTTGGCGAGGCGGGCGAGGCGGGCGCGGATGTCGGTGGCGTCGGGGGCGGTGGGGGCCAGCTCGAGGTAGCGGCGGAGGTCGGCAACGGCGGGGGTGACGCAGTCCAGCCGCTCGTAGAGGAAGCCGCGCGTCCGCAGGTCTTCGGGGGAATCCGGGATGAGGACGAGCAGCAGGTCGACCGCGGCGAGCGCGTGTGGGGAGTCGTCGCGGTCGAGGTAGGCGCGGAGAAGGTTGCGCAGCATGCGGCCCAGGATGTCGGGCGTGCGCGCCGTCCGGACGGCCTCGGGCGGAATCTCACGGACCTCCCGGCCGCCGTGCAGGGCGCGCAGCCGGTCGACGAGCTCGTCATGGCCGACCGGGCGGCCGCCGAAGAAGGGGTCGAGGAGTATCGGCCCGCGGCGTCCCGCAACGCGCACCAGAAAATGTCCGGGAAAGCCCACCCCCTCGACCGGCAGCCCGAGGCGGCGGGTCACCTCGATGAAGACCACCGAAAGGGAGATCGGGATGCCGGTGCGGCGGTCCAGGACGTCGTTCAGGAAGCTGTTGCGCGCGGGTCGTAATAGTCTTGGGTGTTGCCGCGGAACCCGCACGTGCCGAAGAGATGATCGCCGACGGCCAGCGCGACGTCCTCGGGCGGCATCCCGGCGCCGATGCGGGCGCGGGCGGCGTCGGCGAGCGCCTCGAGCCTGGCGAGGTAACGCTCGGGCTCGAGGTCGGGATACGCGAGGCGCGCGATCTCGAGTGCGCCACGCCCGAGGCCGCAGCGGTCCAGGTCGCCAACGAGAGCGGCGAAGTCGGCGCGGAGCGAGCGCACGGGAGGGGATCTAGCGCATCAGGGGAGAGGCCGCATCACGCGCGGCGGGCTCGATTGCATCGCCGGGTCGCGCGTCGTAGAGGTCGCGCCCTCCGGCGGCATGGCGGTCGAGGCGAATCGTGAGATGACCGAACGGGTCCGCGCGCTCGCGGCGCGCTTCGAGAACGTGCCGTACAACCGCCGGCTCGGCCTTCGCGTGGAGGCGGGATCGGCAGACGGCGTCCGCATCCGCGTCCCGTACAAGGACGAGAACTCGAACCCCGGGCGGGCACTCCACGGCGGGGTTCCGGCCTCGGCCATCGACATCGCGGGGACGCTGGCGGCGTGGGCGGGCCTCGAGGACCGGCCCGGGCTCCGCAGCGGCACGCTGGACCTCTCCGTCGACTACATCGCGGCGGCCGTCGGCGAGGACATCGTGGCGGAGGCGCGAGTCCTCCGCCGCGGCAAGGAGATCGTCTACGCCGAAGTCGACGTGGCCAACGACGCCGGCAAGCGGATCGCGAAAGGTCTCGTCACCCACCGCGCGATCGATCCCGCCGCGCACCCCGGATGGGACGCGCGACAGCTCGCCCGCGCGCCGGATCTTCCCGCCCGGGCCCCTGCCGACGTGCCGCCACTCGCCCGGGGCCTCGTGTCGGTGCCCTTCATCGCGCGCCTCGGAATGGTGATCGACGAGATGGCGGACGGGACCGCGACCGTCCGCATGCCGTTCCGGGAGGACAACGCCGACGGCGACGGTGCCGTCCACGAGGGTGCGCTCGCCGCGCTGCTCGACACCACCGGGGCGATGGCATCGTGGTCGATCGTCGGTCTGGACCTCCGCCACAAGGCTTCCACCGTCGGCGTCCACCTGAGCTACCCGGGCCGCGCCGTGCGCGAGGACGTGTCGGCCTCGGGCCGAACGCTCCGGCGCGACAACGAGATCTTCCTGAACACGGTGACCGTCGTCGGTGCCGCTTCGGGTCGGGTCGTCGCCACCGGCTCCGTGACGTACCGGATCGTGGTGTCCGCGTGACGCGATGCTTGCGTCCTGCCGGAGCAGCGTCTAGCGTGCGTCGCCGTGAACGCCGCCGTCAGCCTGATGGGGAAGGTCCTCCCGGCCACGGTGCACATCCGGGCCGAGATCCCCGACGTGCATCCGTCGTCGCGCATCCTCGGCACCGAGCGGATGGGCACCGGCACGATCATCGATCCGGACGGTCTCGTCCTCACCGTGAACTACGTCGTCCTCGGCGCGCCGCACGTGCGCGTCACGTTGCTCGACAAGCGCGCCTACGTCGCCGAGGTCGTGCATCACGACTTCGCTTCCGGGCTCGCGGTCGTCCGGCTGCCGGAGCGCGGGCTGCCTGCGCTGCCGCTCCGCCGTCTCGACGGCCTCACCCTGGGCGAGGACACGTTCATCGTCGCGAGCGTCGGCGAGGGCGCGGGGCGCGTCTCCAACGGTGCGATCAGCTACATCGGACCGTTCGACGCCAACTGGGAGTACGTGCTCGACCGCGCGGTCATGACCACGGCCATGAACCCCGGCCTCGGAGGCGGTCCGCTGCTCGACGTCCTCGGACAGGTGATCGGCGTCGTGTCGCTCAACCTGAACGAGATCGGACGGTTTTCGCTCGTCGTGCCCGCCGAGTACTACCTCGACGCCAGCGACCGCTTCCTCACGCCCGGCCGGCCCGCCGGAGGGCCAGGCCGCGCCTGGCTCGGCATCTTCTCGTACGCGATGAAGGAGCACGTGGTGATCGCGGGGCTCCTGCCGGGCGGCCCCGGGGAGCGAGCGGGGCTCAAGGCGGGGGACGTCATCCTCGCGGTCGATGGCGACGAGGTGCGCGACCGCCGTACCTTCTACCACCTGCTCTGGCGCCGGCGCCCCGGCGACGAGGTCACGCTGCGGGTCTTTCGCGGCCGGCAGGTGCAGACCGTCCGGGTGGCGTCCGGGGACGTCGAGGAGTTCTTCGCGTAGGGGCCCGGTGCGCGCCACGATGCCGCTCGGCGACTTTCTGGTCGCCTACCTCCAGAAGATCGGCGTGACGCACCTCTTCGGCATCCCGGGCGACCTGGTGATCCGGCTCTTCTTCCGCTTCGGCAGGCGGCGCGCCTTCCGGATCGTCACGCTCTCGCACGAGCCCGGCGTCGGCTTCGCCGCCGATGGCTACGCGCGCGCCACCGGGCGGCTCGCCGTCGTCTGCGTCACCTACGGGGCCGGCGGCCACAACATGGTGAACGCGGTCGCCGGCTCGTTCTCCGAGCGCGTGCCGGTGCTCGTGATCAGCGGGGGGCCGGGCGAGGAGGAGCGCAGGCTCGGCATGCTCATCCACCATCAGGCCAAGGAGATCGAGTCGCAGCTCCGCATCTACCGGGAGCTCACCTGTGCGGCGCGCGTGCTCGACGACCCGCACACGGCGGCCGAGAGCGTGCACGACGTCGTGCGCACCGTGTGGCGCGAGCAGCAGCCGGGCTACCTCGAGATCCACCGCGACATGGTGGAGCGGCGGATCCCGGTGCCGCGCGCGATCATCGACTGGGACGGGGCGCTCGCCTTCCGTCGCTCGGACGAGCGCAAGGTGGAGGAGGCGGTGCGCGAAACGGCCGCGCGGTTCAACGCCTCGCGCCGTCCGCTCACCATGGTCGGCATCGAGACGTTTCGCTTCAAGCTCCAGCGCGAGGTGCGCGAGCTCGCCGAGCGCATGGGCGCACCGGTCACGACCACGGTGCTCGCCAAGGGCGCCTTTCCGATGGATCATCCCCTCTACATGGGTGTCCACATCGGACCGATCAGCCCGCGTCCGATCGTCGAACGGGTGGACGGCGCCGACCTCGTCCTGAACCTCGGGACGCTGCTCACCGACATGAACCTCGGCAGCCGCCCGCCGAGCATCACCCGTGATCGATCGATCTGGGCGGTCGGCGGTCGCGTCAACGTGAGCTTCCACACCTACACCGACGTCCACATCCGGGACTTCGTGCGCGGCCTGATGCGCGTCCGCCTGCGCCGCCATCGCGAGCGCATCCGGTACTGCGACAATCTCCCCCCACCGGCCGAGGACGTCTCGCGCCGCCTGCGCGTGACCGACGTGCTGCACGAGGTGAACCGGTTCCTGCGCGGCCGCCGCGGCTACGCGGTGGTCGCCGAGTCGGGCGACATGCTGTTCGCGGGGCTCGACGTCCGGGTGGAGCGCGACGGCGGTTACCTGGCGCAGGGGTACTACGCCTCGATGGGCTTCGGCGTTCCCGGTGCGCTCGGCGCCGAGATCGCCACGGGGCTCCGACCCCTCGTCCTCTGCGGCGACGGCGCCTTCCAGATGACCGGGCCCGAGATCGCGCACGCGCCGCGCTACGGGCTGAAGCCCATCGTCCTGCTGATCAACAACGGGGGCTGGCAGATCTTCCGGCCGGTCGTGGCCCGCCCGGAGCTGCTCGAGCTGCCCGCGTGGCCCTACGCGCAGCTGGCCGACGCCTGGGGCGGGCGGGGCTTCCGCGTCGAGCGCATCGACGAGCTCCGGGAGGCGCTCGTCGAGGCGGATCGCCAGCGCGAGTTCACGGTGATCGAGGCACGGCTCGGGCCGAACGACCTGTCGCCCGTGTCGCGCAAGTACATCCAGGCCTCGGCCCGTCGCGGCCGCGTGGCCAGCATATGATCGCGCCGCGCCGGCCCTACGAGCAGCTGGCCGCCGAGTTCCGCTGGCAGGTCCCGGAGGAGTTCAACTTCGGCGCGCTGATCGACGCCTGGGCGACCGACCGGAGCCGCGTCGCCCTCTACTGGGAGGACGAGGCCGGCCGGCGGGAGCGCTGGACGTTCTGGGACCTCAAGCAGGCGAGCAACCGCTTCATGAACGCGCTCGCCGGGCTCGGCATGCCGCCGGGCGCGCCGCTCATGGTGATGCTGCCCCGGGTGCCGGCGTGGCAGGCGGCCGTGATCGGCGGCCTCAAGCTCGGCGCCCTCGTCATCCCGTGCACGGCCTCGCTCCGCGCGAAGGACATCGGGTACCGCGCGCGGCACAGCGGCGCGCGCGCGATCGTCACGGCGCTCGATCTTGTCCCCGAGGTGGAAGCGGCGCTCGGCGACGCACCGGCGCTCGACATCCGCATCGCGCTCGGCGGGGCGCCGGCGGGATGGCACGACTTCGAGGCGCTCCTCTCGCGCGCGTCGCCCACCGGCGTTCCGGCGCGCACGCGGACGGACGAGCCGGCCCTCTGCTTCTACACCTCGGGCACCACCCGGGAGCCGAAGGCCGTCCTCCACACCCACGCCTACCCCTTCGCGCACCGCTACACGGGCGAGTACTGGCTCGACCTGCAGCGCACGGATCTGCACTGGACGACATCGGACACGGGCTGGGCGAAGGCGGCCTACGGCGTGCTGTTCGGTCCGTGGATGAACGGCGTGCCGGTGTTCATGTTCAACGGCCGCTTCGACCCCGAGCGCGAGCTCGACCTGCTCCAGCGCTACGAGGTCTCGGTCTTCTGCGCGCCCCCGACCGAGTATCGGCTGCTCGTCAAGCAGGACCTCGGGCGCTGGCGCCTGCCCCGGCTGCGCCACTGCACGGGTGCCGGCGAGCCGCTCAACCCCGAGGTGATCCACGCCTGGCACGACGCCTTCCGGCTCCTCATCCACGACGGCTACGGCCAGACGGAGACGACGCTGCTCGCCGCCAACCTGCCCGGGCTGCCGATCCGGCCCGGCTCGATGGGCAAGCCCTTCCCCGGCCACGACCTCCGCGTCATCGGCGACGACGGGGAGGAGCTGCCGGCGGGCGAGGTCGGCGATCTGGCGCTGCGCGGCCACCCACCCTCGCTCTTCCGCGAGTACTGGAGGAGCCCGGACGACGCGGGCGCCTGCCGGCGCGGCGAGTGGTACGTCACCGGGGATCGGGGGAGGCGGGACGGCGACGGCTACCTCTGGTTCGTCGGCCGGGCCGACGACCTCATCATCTCGGCGGGCTACCGGATCGGCCCGTTCGAGGTCGAGAGCGCGCTCCTCGAGCACCCGGCGGTCGTCGAATCGGCCGTCGTGGCGAGCCCCGACCCGGTGCGCGGCGAGGTCGTCAAGGCCTTCGTCGTGCTGAAGCCCGGCCGGCTCCCCGGCGACGCGCTCGTGCGGGAGCTCCAGGAGCACGTGAAGCGCGTGACCGCACCCTACAAGTACCCGCGCGAGATCGAGTTCGTCGATAGCCTGCCGAAGACGGTGAGCGGCAAGATCCGACGCGTCGAGCTGCGCGAGCGGGAGCGGCGGAAGAAGCCCGGCTGAGATGTTTCAGCCGAGACCGACGATCGCGATCGAGGTGCGCGCCCTGAACCTCCGGTTCAGGTTGAGCAGCAGCGCGGTGATCGCCTCCAGGTAGCGCGCGTTGGCGAGCCGGCCCGCGTCGACCGCGCGGAGCCCCGGGAGCTTCGCGACGAGCGCCGCCACTTCGGTGCGAGCCGCCGCGTCGTCGCCGCACAGGACCACGTCGCCCTCGAGCGCCGCGCTCAGATCCTGCAGCCGTTCGGCGGACACGTTCTTGAAGGCGCTCACCACCCGCGCCGAGGGCACGGCCTTCTGCACGAGCTCGCCGGCCGACGGTGCCCCCGGCACCGGCGCGAGCTCGAAGAACCCGTCGCGCAGGGCGACGGGCACGGCGACGTCGATCACGAGCTTGCCGGCAAGCTGGCTGCGCGCGGTCTCGAGGAAGGTCGGCAGCACGGCGGCGGGCAGGGTCAGCACGATGCGCTCGGCGCGGCCGATCGCGTCCCGGTTCTCGACGCCCTCCGCGACGGCGCCGGGCACCGCGGCCCGGATGCGCCGGGCGGCCTCGTCGGCTCGTGACGCGCTGCGTGATCCGATCAGGACGGCCTCTCCAGCCTGCGCGAACCGCATGGCGAGACCAAGGCCCTGGGGACCGGTGCCGCCGACGAAGGCAAAGCCCCTCATCTCTGCACCATAACGACCGGCGAGACCGATTGAAAACCCGCTCCGGCTGCGTATAGTCCGCCGCCGTGCGCCGCCTCTACCTCATGCGGCACGGGGAGACGCTCTACCTGGGTCGCCAGTCCGAGGACGGCACCGACCTCACGCCGGAGGGGCGCCGGCAGATCCAGGCGGCGGCCGAGCTGTTTCGGGCCGTGCCGCTCGACGTCGTGCTCGCGAGCCCCATGCGGCGTGCGGTCGGCACGGCAACCATCGTCGCGGCGGGGCCCGGCCTTCCCGTCGAGAGCGTGCCCGAGCTGCGCGAGATCACCCCGAAGGTGAGCGACGGGATGCTCCTCGCGGAGGTGTTTTCCCAGGTTCTCCGCTTCTTCTCCAGCCCGACGGTGACGTGGGATACGCCGTTCGTGGGCGGCGAGACGTTCCGGGAGGTCCGCGCGCGGCTGCAGCGCTTCCTCGCGGATCTGCTGGCCCGCGGAGGGTGGGAGAACGCGCTCGCGGTGGCGCACGGCGGCGCCAACATGGCGCTCTTCGCGTGCGTGCTCGGTCTCTCGGAGGGGGAGATCCCGCGGCTCGAGCAGGACCTCGGCTGCATCAACGTCATCGACTTCGACGATGCCGGGCGGGGGCTCGTCCGGCTCGTCAACTTCTCGGCTCATGACCCGCTCAAGGCCGGCTTGCGGGAGCCCAGCTTCGAGCGGCTCCGACGCGTCCTCGAGGCTCGGGGGCAGGCGCTGGGCGCCCTCCGGTGGCAGGGGGTAGACCGTGACCCCGAGGTGTGAGAGGAAAGGCAGATTTCCCCTTGACTCTGGCTGAGCCCTGTACTAGCCTTTTTGTCGAAAACTGCGTTCTTAAACCGATCTCCCACCTGGCAGCGACCGATCGACCAAGGACGCGGTCCTATCTCACGCGCACTGCCGGACGGAACGTCTTCGAGAGCCGCTCGTTAGACCGTCGATCATGAATCCGTGTCCCGCAGTGATTTCGTGTCTCCTGCAGAGGGCTTCCGCGTGAAGCGCGTGGAGAAGCGAGTCGAGGAGAAGAAGGTGCGCCCCGAGGCGACGCCTCACGCCGCCCGCAACCGTGTCGCGCCGGCGACCGCTCCGCAGCCCGCGCCCGCCACGCGCGATGCGACCCCCGAGGCCGGAGCGACGGAGGAGCTCGACCAGGTCGTCTCGATACTCGGCGACATGGACATCGAGGTCGACGCGGTCGAGGACACCGCACTTGCCGAGGAGCCCGAGAAGGCGGCCGAGACCGAGTGGGTGGAGGAGCCCGCCGAAGCCGAGGAGACGGAGCGCGGGCCGGGCGAGACCGCCGACCCGGTGCGCATGTACCTCCAGGAAATGGGTGGTGTCCCCCTCCTCACGCGTGAGGAGGAAGTCGCGATCGCCAAAGAGATCGAGTCGGGCGAGCGCGAGGTCCGGGAGGCCGTCTTCTCGCTCGAGCCGGCGCTCGTCTACGTGATGAACCTCGCCGAGCGGCTCAGGCGCGGCGAGCTCGAGGCGCGGCACGTGTTCGGCGATGACGAGCCGGAGAGCGAGCCGGCGGAGGGGAAGGAGGACAAGCGGGCGGAGATCTTCCTCCGCCACGTCGGTCGTCTGAAGCGGCTCGTCGGCGAGCGCGAGAAGCTGCTCGCCGAGAGCGCCAAGGCCAAGACCTCCAGGGCGCGCCGCGAGCGGATCGAGAAGCGGCTCGAGGCCATCAAGGCGGCGGTCCGCGACGTCCTCCTCGAGACGCAGCTCGGCGCCAAGCACGTGACGACGCTGGTCGACAAGCTGAAGGAGGCGCAGCGGCTGCTCGATGCCGAGCACGTGGAGATCCGGCGGATCGAGCAGCGCCTCGGCCATCCGGCGGCCGAGATCCTGAAGCACGCCGCGCGCATCCGGGCCGACGAGAAGGATGCAAATCGCAGCGCCAGCCGTCTGTTCCACGTGCCGGCGCAGCAGGTGGTCGAGGCCGCCGACGCGGTCCGCGAGGCACGGCGCAAGAGCCAGCACGTGTTGCGCGAGCTCGACATGCCCGCGGAGCTGCTCCGCGCGGTCCTCGTCACGATCCGGCGCGGCGAGATGAAGGCGCAGGAAGGCAAGAAACGCCTCATCGAGGCCAACCTTCGCCTCGTCGTCTCGATCGCCAAGCGCTACACCAACCGGGGGCTCGGCTTCCTCGACCTCATCCAGGAGGGGAACATCGGGCTCATGCGGGCGGTCGAGAAGTTCGAGTACCAGCGCGGTTACAAGTTCTCCACCTATGCGACGTGGTGGATCCGGCAGTCGGTGAGCCGGGCGATCGCGGACCAGGCGCGCACCATCCGCATCCCGGTTCACATGATCGAGACCATCAACAAGGTGATCCGCACCTCCCGTTACCTGGTCCAGCAGTACGGACGCGAGCCCACGGCCGAAGAGATCGCGCAGCAGATGGAGATGCCGGCGGACAAGGTCCGCAAGGTGCTGAAGATCGTGAAGGAGCCGGTCTCGCTCGAAACCCCGATCGGCGACGACGAGGAGAGCTCGCTCGGTGACTTCGTCGAGGACCGCCAGACGCTCTCCCCCGCGGACGCCGCCATGGCCCTGTCGCTCGAGGAGCAGACCCGCAAGGTCCTGGCCACGCTGACGCCGCGCGAGGAGCAGATCCTCCGCCTGCGCTTCGGGATCGGTGAACGATCGGACTACACGCTCGAGGAAGTCGGCCAGCGCTTCGCGGTGACGCGCGAGCGCATCCGACAGATCGAGGCCAAGGCGCTTCGCAAGCTGCGCAGCCCCAACCGTGCCCGCGCGCTCGAAACGTTCGTGGGGCGCCAGCCGTGAAGGATCGCGTCCAGAGGTAAGACACGCCTACCGGCGGCGCGCGCCGTCACGCCGGTGGACCGGAGGAGCGGATGCTCGAGAACCTGGAGAAGGAGCTGCGGAAGTGGCGGCAAAGCCGAGCTTCCAAGCCGCAGCGCGAAGCGCCGACCGACCGGCGCACCGTCAAGGTGAACGGTCAGGACGTGCTCGTCGTGCGGAAGAAGCAGAAGCCGCGGTCCAACGCTCCCGAGAGTAGCTAGGTCGCGATCACCCGCCCCGCACGCCCGGTCGACCGCGGCAGACCGCGCCCCGGACGTTCGTCTGCCGGCGCAGCTGCGCGGGAGTTCGGCAAAGCGGCTGAGGACTCGCCGCTCGCGCTCAAGTCGTGCGCCCGACGTACCGATATCAGAGTCGGGAGATCTCGGCATGACCAACGCCATAGGGACCGCGCAGGATCCAGGGCTCGAGCCCGTTGCCGCGGCGTCGCGCGTCGCCGATTCCGGGGCGGAGGCGGCCCGCGCCGCGCTCGACCAGGAGCAGCTGGAGGGCCGCGAAGCGGTCACCCAGGTCGATTCGCCGGCCGCGGGTCCGGACGGCGGTCCGGCGGCCGACGGCGCGTCGAAGGGCCAGCTCATCGACCGCCGGGCGTGACACGCCCTCGCCCGACCCGTTGCCGTTGACTCACGGGGCGGAGCCGCTATGCTCGCGGCGCTCATGCGCCGCGGGGTGATCGTCGGTGCGTGAGGAGCCGGCCGAGCCGCGCCCGTCGAGCACCGTGATCCTCCTCCGCGAGGAGCTCGCCGGCTTCTCCGTGCTGATGCTCGAACGCCATGGGAGCATCGCCTTCCCGGGTGCCCACGTGTTCCCAGGCGGCGGCGTCGAGCCGGCCGACGCCGACGCGCCCGGGGCGATGCTGCCGAGCGGCCAGCGTTGGGCCGCACCGGGCGAGGGTGACCGGCCGCCCGAGGCCATCGTCTACTGGATGGCCGCGGTCCGCGAGCTCTTCGAGGAAGTCGGTGTCCTGCTCGCCACCGCGGACCGCCGTCCGCTCGAGGGGCCGCTGCGAGCCGACGTGGTCGAGCTACGCGGGCGGGTCCAGGCGGGCGAGCCGTTCGGACGCGTGCTCGCGGCCGCCGGCCTGGTCCCCGCGACGGACCTGCTCTTCTACTTCGCGCGCTGGATCACCCCGGTCGCCAATCCTCGCCGCTGGGACACCCGCTTTCTGATCGGCCGCATGCCACGTGGCCAGGAGGCCGTGGTCGACGGCACGGAGACGGTGAGCTCGGCCTGGTTCACTCCCCGTGCCGCGCTCGCGGCCTACGAGGCCGGGGCGATCAGCCTGATCCCGCCGACCGTGCGCACCCTCGACGACCTCGCGCGCTTCGGGTCGATCGAGCAGGCGCTCGACGACGCCCGCCGGCGCGTCGTACGGGCGATGCGACCGGAGGTCGTCGTCGAGGACGGCACGCCCACGATCGCGTATCCCGACAACACGGGGGGCATCGACGTCCCGCCCAGGCGGCTGGTCCTGCGCGACGGTCGGTGGAGGCCGGTTCCCTAGTGCCGCGCGTAGCGCGGCTCCTAATCGAGCACGACCGTGGCGACCGTATCGCCCTGCCGGTAGGCCGCCGGCATCGATTCCGTCGTGTGCGCCACGCCGACGTTGCCGCGCGGGTCGAGGAGCACGATCCCCGCGCTCGCGCCGAGGCGACGCTGGAGCACGGCCAGCGACTCGACGGCCGCGCGGGCGGCGTCCGCACCGCGCGCCACGAGCTCGAGGGCCGAGCGCACCAGGCAGAGCCGGATGATCGCCTCGCCCGGTCCGGTGGCGGAGCCCGCGCCGAGTGCGTCGTCGGCGTAGGTGCCGGCGCCGATCACCGCGGAGTCGCCGAGACGGCCGCGGCGCTTGCCCGTGACGCCGCCGGTCGACGTCGCCGCGGCCAGGTGTCCCGCGGCGTCGCACGCGACGGCGCCGACCGTCTCTCCATTGGCCGCCAGCCGTTCCTGCCACCGCCGGCGCGCCTCCTCGGTGACGAGCGCCTCCGGGGGGCAGGTCGCGAGCCCGTGCCGCCGCGCGAGCTGCTCGGCGGGCTCGCCCACGAGGAGCACCTCGCGGCCCTCGACGAGGATCGCGCGCGCCAGCCGGACAGGGCTCCACACCCCGGTGACCGCGCCCACCGCGCCCGCGGCGAGCGTGTCGCCCGCCATGACCGACGCGTCCATCTCGACCACGCCCTCCACGGTCAGGACGGAGCCGAGGCCGGCGTTGAAGTGCGGGTCGTCCTCGAGGACGCCGACCGCCGCGATCACCGCGTCGAGGGCGTGTCCCCCGGCGGCGAGCACGGCCCAGCCCGCCGCCGCGGCGCGCTCGACGCCCTGCCGCCGGGCGCTCCGCTCGGCGGGCGCTTCAGCCCCCGCGCCGCCATGCACGGCGATTGCCGTCACGGCGGGAAGGCCAGGCGCGCGCCGTCACGCATGGCGGCGACTATAGGGAAGCGCCGCGCAGGGCTGCAACCCGGGCGCGGCTGGTGTAAACGAAGCAAAACCCGCCAGGAAGGAGACCCGCATGGTGTTTCACGGCGTCGACGTGAAGAAGCAGTTCAAGCGGATGCGCGAGCTTGCGCCGGAGGCCTACCGGAGCTTCCTCGAGTTCGACGGCAAGGCGTTCGCGGCCGGTGCTCTGCCCCTCAAGACCAAGGAGCTGGTGGCGCTCGGCATCGCCCACATCACGCAGTGCCCGTGGTGCATCGAGGCGCACGTCGCGCGCGCGACGAAGGCCGGCGCCACCGACCAGGAGATCGGCGAGGTGATCTTCGTCGCCATGGCGATGGCGGCGGGGGCGGCGTGGAGCCACGGCGGGCTGGCGCTGCAATGCCTGGAGGAGCACCAGGCGTGACGCGGCTCTCCCGGCTGCTCGCCCCGACGCTGCGCGAGGATCCGTCCGACGCCGAGGTCGCGAGCCACCGTCTCATGGTTCGCGCCGGCATGATCCGGCAGGTGGCGCGTGGCATCTACGACCTGCTGCCGCTCGGGCTGCGCGCCGTGCGCCGCGTCGAGACGATCGTGCGCGAGGAGATGGACCGGGCGGGCGCCCAGGAGATCCTGATGCCGGCCGTCATTCCCGCCGAGCTGTGGCGTGAGAGCGGCCGCTGGGACCAGTACGGGCCCGAGCTCCTTCGTCTCCGCGACCGCTACGAGCGCGACTTCTGCTTCGGCCCGACGCACGAGGAGGTGGTGACCGACCTCGTACGCCGGGAGATCCGCTCGTACCGCGAGCTGCCGAAGAACCTCTACCAGATCCAGGTGAAGTTCCGCGACGAGATCCGGCCCCGCTTCGGGCTCATGCGCGGCCGCGAGTTCCTGATGAAGGACGCGTACTCCTTCCACGTCGACGCCGACGACGCTCGGCGCGAGTACCGGAACATGTTCGATGCCTACACCCGCGTCTTCGAGCGCTGCGGGCTCACGTTCCGGGCCGTCGAGGCGGGCACGGGAACGATCGGCGGCTCGCTCTCGCACGAGTTCCAGGTGCTGGCGGCGTCCGGCGAGGACGCCATCGTCTCGTGCCAGCGCTGCGCATACGCCGCGAACGTCGAGAAGGCCGAGGTGCGCCCCGTGCCCGCGCCGGGCGCCGCGGGCGGCCCGCTCGAGCGCCTGGCAACGCCCGGCAAGCGCAGCGTCGAGGAGGTGAGCGCGTTCCTCGGCCTGCCGCCCGCGCGCTTCATCAAGACGCTGCTCTACCGGACGGCCGGCGGCGAGGTGGTTGCCATCCTCGTCCGCGGCGATCACGAGGCGTCGGGCACCAAGGTCCAGGCCGCGCTCGGTGGCGAACCCGTGACGCTCGCCGACGAGGAGGCGGTCGAGCGGGCGACGGGCGCGCCGGTCGGCTTCGCCGGCCCGGTCGGGCTCCGGGTCCGCATGGTGGCCGACGCCTCGCTGCGCGGCGTGCGCGGCGCGATCGCGGGCGCGAACCGGGCCGACGAGCACCTCGTCAACGTCGACCAGGAGCGCGATCTCCCCGCGCTGGCCTTCGCCGACCTCCGGCAGGCGCGCGGCGGCGACGCCTGCCCGCGGTGCGAGGGCGGGGCCTTCGCCGAGCACCGGGGCATCGAGGTGGGGCAGGTCTTCTACCTCGGCACCAAGTACAGCGAAGCGATGCGCGCCACCTTCCTCGGCGCCGACGGCCGCGAGCGGCCGATCGAGATGGGCTGCTACGGCATCGGCATCACCCGCACCGTCGCGGCGGCGATCGAGCAGCACCACGACGACGCGGGCATCGTCTGGCCGGCGCCGCTCGCTCCCTACGGCGCGCACGTCGTCCCCGTCAGCGTGGACGACGCGAAGCTCAGGGAGACGGCGGAGCAGCTGGCGGCGGCCCTCGACGCCGCCGGGGTCGACCCGTTGCTCGACGACCGCGACGAGCGGCCGGGCGTGAAGTTCAAGGACGCCGACCTGATCGGGCTCCCGGTGCGGCTCACCGTCGGGGCGCGTGCGCTCGCCCGCGGCTGCGTCGAGCTGAAGCCGCGCGGGGCCCGCGAGGCCGCCGAGGTGCCGGTCGGCGAGGCCGCCGCCCGAGCGGCCGCGCTCGTGGGACCGCGGTGAGAGCGCGCTGGCCTCTCCTGCCACCGCGCGCCGATACCATCCGTCACCGTCTCATCTTCGCGCTCGACGTCGAGACGCTGAGCGAGGCCGAGCGGCTGGTCGAGCTGCTGCGCGAGGCGGTGGGCGTCTTCAAGATCGGCAAGCAGCTCTTCCTGCACGCGGGTCCCGAGGTCGTCCGCATGGTCCACCGGCACGGCGCGGAGGTCTTCCTCGACTTGAAGTTCCACGACATCCCGCACACCGTCGCCCGGGCGGGTGTCGAGGCGGCGCGCCTCGGGGTCCGCTTCTTCGACCTGCACGCGTCCGGCAGCTTCGAGATGATGGAGCGCACGCACGCGGAGGTGGCGCGCGCCTGCCGCCGCGAGGCGCTCCGGCGCCCGAAGATCCTCGCCGTCACGGTGCTCACGAGCCTCGCGACGAGCGATCTGCGACGCGTCGGGGTGGCCGATGGCGTCGAGTCGCAGGTGGGGCGGCTCGCGCGGCTCGCCCGCCGCGCGGGCATGGACGGGGTGGTCGCATCGCCGCTCGAAATCGCCCGCATCCGGCGCGACTGCGGGCGGGGGTTCCTGATCGTCACCCCGGGCGTGCGCCCCGCGGGCCGAGGGCACGACGATCAGAAGCGCGTGATGACCGCGGGCGAGGCGATGCGCGCGGGCGCCGATTACCTGGTCGTCGGCCGTCCCATCCGGGATGCGCCCGATCCGCCGGCGACGGCCCGGGAGATGGTGGCGGACATGGCGCGCGGCTTCCTGGCGGCGCGGATGCGGCCGCCGGCGCGGGGATAGCGAGGTCTCCGCGCGACCCCTAGGAACTCGACTCGAGGTGAATCTCCGCGCGCGCCGCGCGTGCGGCCGAGCGCAGCGAGCGGGAAGTGAGGACCCGGCGGGCTGCGCCCGACGGGGCGAGGGGCAGGGAGCCCCTCGCTGATTTAGACCGGCAGCCGCCGGTGTGCGAGGCTCGGCAGCTCCCGGCGCACGCGTGCCAGGTAGGTACGGTCCACCTCGGCGGTCACCACCGCTTCGCCTTCCCCGGCCCGCGCGAGGACCCGTCCCCATGGATCGACGATCAGCGAGTCGCCGTGGTCGGCGAACCCGTGCGGACTCGCGCCCGCCTGGTCGGGAGCGATCACGTAGCACTGGTTCTCGATGGCCCGCGCGCGGCAGAGGACCTCCCAGTGCAGGGCGCCGGTGAAGAACGTGAAAGCCGACGGCACGAGCAGGATCTCGGCGCCGCGCGCGGCGAGCTGGCGGTAGAGCTCGGGGAAGCGCAGGTCGTAGCAGATCGACAGGCCGAGGGTGCCGAGCGCGGTGGCGACGGTGACGAGGTCGCCCCCTGGCGCCCGCGTGTCCGACTCGCGCACCGAGACGCGGCCCGGCAGGTCGACGTCGAAGAGGTGCAGCTTGCGATAGCGCGCGAGGAGCCGGCCGGCCGGATCGAAGAGGCAGCTCGTGTTGTACGCGCGAGGCTCGCCCGGTACGGCTTCCAGGAACGAGCCCGCGCAGAGGTGGACGCGGCACTCGCGCGCGACCGCGGCCATCACCTCGCTGGTTGGCCCGGGCACGGGCTCCGTGTGCGCCGCCTCGCCGGTCCGCGGGCCGCGCCAGGCGAAGACCTCGGGCAGCACGACCAGCTGCGCGCCGCGCGCCGCGGCCTCGCGAACGAGTGCCGACGCCCGCGTCACGTTCGCTTCGCGGTCGGGTCCGGACGCCATCTGCACGGCGGCCGCGACGAAGCGCTCCATGCCTGCTCGAGCGAAAGCGCATAGCGTGCGCGTTGTCGACCGTCAAACGCTTGCTCGGCCTCTCCGGGCTGTGATAGCCCCTTCAGTAGGACCATGCGGCTCGTGAAGCGGTACGGAAATCGGAAGCTCTACGATACGAGCGAGAGCCGTTACGTCACGCTCGAGGAGATCGGGCGCTGGGTGAAGGCGGGCGAGGAAGTGAAGATCCTCGAGAACGACAGCGGCGACGATCTCACCGCGGTCACGTTCGCGCAGATCATTCTCGAGGAAGAACGGCGAAAGAGCGGTCTCCTCTCCCTGCCGGTCCTGCGCGACATCATCCGCCACGGCGAGGCGGCGCTCCAGAACCTCGCCGCCACCGTCGACCGTGGGGTGGAGCTGGTTCGTTCCGCGCCCGAGCGTGCCGGGCGGCGCGTCCAGGAGCTGACCCAGATTTCCGATCGTCTCGGCGCGCTGCAGCGACTCGTCGACGAGGGCTTCCGGCGCTCGGTCGAGCGGGTGACGACGTTGCCGGCGGTCCAGCAGGAGATGCGCCGCATCGAGCGGAGCCTGAAGGCGCTCGAGACGCGCATCACCCGGCTCCGCATGCGGGGCGACGGCGAGCCACCCGCGGAACGGCCGCCCGGCGAGGACCGCGGCTCCCGAAGCTGAGCCACGCGTCGCGCGTCTAGGAGCGCGACCCAAGACTTCTTGGGTCGCGGATACAGACGCGAGCGTGTGGCGCTCACGTCACGCGCCACCGCCGTGCCGCGGCTGGCGAAGCCAGCGCGGCGGAACGGACACGCGCCGTTCGAAAGGCCTCGCGACTCTCATGTGATCCGTTTGGCGATTGGGCCTGTCCGCGGCGGCTGCGAAACCGGGCGTGTCCGTCTGCCGCGCTGGCTTCGCCAGCCGCGGCAGGAGAGTCGGGCGTGATCCCGACGGAACACTCTCGCATCCGGGTTCGCGACCCAAGATGTCTTGGGTCGCGCTCCTAGCGGACCAGGAACACCGGCGCCTGGCTGTTGCGCAGCACGTACTCGGTCGTGCTGCCGAGGACCATCTCGATTATGCGCGAGTGGCCGTACGCGCCGATGAACAGGAGGTCGTGGCCGCCCTCGCGCAGCGTCTCGGTGATGCGCTGGTGGGGAAGGCCGACCACCGTCTCGCAGCGGAATTCGAGCCCGTAGGGCTGCAGGTAGCGCCGGGCCTCGTCGAGGACCTTGGTGTCGCCTCCCGCTCCGTCGCGCACGACGTGGATCACGGTGAGCGGGAGCCCGAGCGCGCTGGTCACCTCGGCGGCCGCGTGCATCGCGGCGCTGGCACGCTGGGAGCCGTCGTAGGCGAGCAGCGGCCGGCGGATGTCGCCGAACCGCATCGGCGAGACGAAGACGGGCTTCGGGGACTTGCGTGCGACGGACTCGGTCGTGCCGCCGAGCATGCCGGTCGAGAACTGCTCGTTCAGGCCGCGGTGCCCGATGACGACGAGGTCCGCGGTGCGGGCGGCGTCGCAGATCTCGTTGGCGATGATCCCCATGGGCAGCGTCGTGTCGCAGGGGACGTTGCGCTCGCGGCAGCGCTCGGCGAAGGCGTCGAGCAGCACGCGGCCGCGCTCCTGGAGCGCCTCGCGCATCTTGGAGGAGAAGTCGAGGTACGGCTCGAACCCGAGCGAGCCCGACACGTCGTGGAAGAACGAGCCCTCGATCGAGACGATGTCGATCACGTGCAGCCCCGTGACCGTCGCGCGCAAGCGCTCCGCCAGCCAGAGGGCGTACTGGAGAGCGGCGTTGGCGTGCTCCGACCCGTCCAGCGCGACCAGGATGTTCTTGATCATGGGGCCCGCCTGCGCGGCATGTACCACCCGCCTTCCCGGCCGCGCAAGCCGCGGGGCAGCCGCGGGGCGGCGCTTTGCAAAGGCGGAGGCGTCGGTTAGAGAGGCTCCATGAGCCGCCGCGACGAGGCCCTCTGCGAGGAGCTGAAGGAGCTTGCCCGCCGCCTCGGCGTCCAGGTCCGGGAGGAGGTGCTCCTCCGCGAGGTCGGCTACCACGTGCGCAGCGGCGGGTGCCGGCTCAACGGCGAGGACGTCATCTTCCTCGACCGCCACCTCCCTCCGGGCGACCGCGTCCAGGTCCTGGTCGACCAGCTCGCGGGGCGCGACCTCGAGACCCACTACCTGACGCCCGCGCTCCGCCGGCTGCTCGAGCGCCGGAGCGGCGGCGCGGGCTAGCCGACCCCCCATGTCCGTGCGCGCCCGCATGCGGCGGTTCGAGCAGGCGCTGCGCGAGCGCGGGCTCAAGTCGACGGCGCAGCGCGACGACATCGCCCGCGTCTTCTTCGGCGCCGAGGGCCACCTCTCCGTCGAGGAGCTCTACGCCGCCGTCAGGCGCGTGAACCCGCGCGTCGGGTACGCGACCGTGTACCGCACCCTCAAGCTGCTCAAGGAGTGCAGCCTGGCCGCCGAGCGCCACTTCGACGACGGGCAGGCGCGTTACGAGCCGGTGGAGGACGACCAGCAGCACCACGACCACGTCATCTGCGAGCGCTGCGGCAAGATCGTGGAGTTCGCCAGCGAGGAGCTCGAGCGCCTGCAGGAGCGCATCGGGCGCTTCCTCGGCTTCGTGGTCGGGCGCCACCGGATGGAGCTCTACGGCATCTGCGCGGAGTGCCGGGAAGGCCGCCGGCGCCACCCGCGCAGCGAGCGCGGCATCCACCGCCTCTGAGCCTCGCACGGCGCGCTTGACACCGGCGCGGCCGCGAGGGTATCTGAAATTGAAAAGCGTTTTCAATGACCATGCGCACCCGCACCGCACTCGCCATCGCGTTCGCGCTCTTCCTCGGCGCGGCCCGAGGGATGGCGGCGGAGGACCGGACCATCCCGCTCGCCGTCGAGGAGGCGGGGTTCGCCCCGGCCGAGGTCGAGGCGCCCACCGGCGCGCGCGTCCGCCTGGAGGTCACCAACCGGACCGCGGCGGCGATCGAGTTCGAGAGCTTCGAGCTGAACCGTGAGCGGGTCATCCAGCCGGGGCAGACGGCCGCCGTCTACGTCTCGGGCCTGGATCCCGGCCGCTACGAGTTCTTCGACGACTTTCACCACCAACGCCGTGGCGCCCTGCTGGTGCGGTGAGGGGCGGTGTTCGAGACGCTGCTCATCGTCTGGCGCGAGTCCCTCGAGGCGGCGCTGATCGTCGGCGTGCTCCTCACCTACCTCGCGCGGAGCGGCCAGCGCAGCGGTATCCCGTACGTCTGGGCCGGCAGCCTCCTGGCGGTCCTCGCGGCGCTGGCGTGCGGCGTCGCCTCGAACGACGCCGCCTCGCACCTCGATGCCGACCTGCAGGAGCTCGTGCAGGCGGGTATCCTCTTCCTCGCCGTCGCCGTGCTCACCTGGATGGTTCTCTGGATGCACCGCAACGCCGCCGGCCTGGGCGGCGACCTGCGGCGCAAGGCGGACCAGGCGCTGGCGACGGGCCGGCTGGTCGGCGTGGCGACGATCGCCTTCGTGGCCGTCTTCCGCGAGGGCCTGGAGACGGTGCTCTTCCTGTGGGGCGTACTCGTCCAGCGCGCCGACCTGACGGCGCTGCCCTTCGTCGCGGCCGGGCTCGGCGGCGCCGCGCTCGCCATCGCCACCGCCTGGCTGTTCTTCCGCGGCTTCCGGTTTTTGAGCCTGCGGCGCTTCTTCCGCGTGACCGGCGTCCTCCTGCTCCTGGTGGCGGCCGGCCTCCTCGTCTCGGGCGTCAACAAGCTGATCGGGCTCGGCTACCTCTCGCCGATCGTCTCGCAGGTATGGAGCACGGCGTGGCTCGTGCGTGACGACAGCCCGCTCGGCGCGTTCCTCGCGGCCCTCGTCGGCTACCGCTCGCGTCCCTCGCTCGCCGAGGTGCTCGCCTTCGTCGCCTACGTGCCGCTGATGCTGTGGGCGCTGCACCGGGTGGACCGGGCGCGCCCGCCGGACGAGCGCGCGCCGGCCCGCTCGGCCGCCTGACACCTCGCTGATGACGAGGACGTGCGCCGTGCTTGTGGGCCTGCTCGTGTGCGGGCCGGAGGCGACGCCGGCGCGGGCCCTCAACTTCTTCGAGCTCGAGGTGTACCCCGCGACCACCGAGGGCAAGGGCCTGCACGAGCTCGAGAACATCACGAGCCTCGTCGCCGACGGCCGGCGCCCGAGCGCCGAGGAAGCCGCCGGCGAGGAGCCGCGCCGCCATCGACTCCTCCGCACCACGCTCGAGTACGACTACGGGCTGACGGACAAGATCGACGTGGCGGCGTACCTCGACTTGCAGCGGCCGAACGGCGAGGAGCTCGAGTACGCCCAGTCCCGCTTCCGCGCGCGCGGGGCGTTCTTCGACAAGGGGCGCTTCCCCCTGGATATCGGCTGGTACGTCGAGGCCGAGGTGCCGGACAAGGGCGCGTCCGAGCTCGAGCTCGAGTTCCGCCCCATCGTGTCGCGGGACATCGGGCGCTTCTCGGTGGATCTGAACCCGATGTTCGAGCTGCCCACCGTCACCTCGGAGCGCCGCACGCTGGAGTTCGACTACGGCGCCCGCGTCTACTACCGCCTCTCCCGCAACCTCGTGCCCGGTGTCGAATTCTTCGGCGACGCCGGACAGATCCGCCGCTTCGACCCGGCCCGCGCGCAGCAGCACTACGTCTTCCCGACCCTCTACGGCCGGCTCGCCCGTGGCCTCAAGTTCGTCGTCGGCCCGGGCTTCGGCCTCACGCGGGCGAGCGACCCCGTGATCGTGCGGCTCGGTGTGGAGTACGAGTTCACGCTGCCCGCGGGCGGCGGGGGCGGGCCCCCGCGGCCGACGTACTGAGCCGCCGACGGAACATGGTTGCGGCGCGAGGCGGCGCCAGGCATATGCGCCTCGGAGGAAATCATGTCCATGGCCCGTCACGAGCCGATTCCGCTGCCTCCGCAGGGCGCCCTCGAGACCGTCCCCGAGTCCTCGGACACGGTCTTCAACTGGGACTACGAGGTCGGCCGCGACTCGCTCCTGAACCTCTACGAGAAGGGCAAGCGGCTGCAGTGGAACGCGTCGACCGACATCGACTGGTCGATCGACGTCGACCCCGAGCGGTTCCCCGATTTCCTGCCGCCCGAGCAGGTGAACGCGCTGCTCAATCCGCCGGAGAAGCTCGAGGTGAAGGAGCTGGTCCGGGTGCGCACCCACCAGCTCGGCTGGATGCTCTCCCAGTTCCTGCACGGGGAGCAGGGGGCGCTGCTGGCGACCGCGCAGATCGTCAACACGGTGCCCTGGGTCGAGGCCAAGTTCTACGCCGCCAGCCAGGTGGCCGACGAGGCCCGCCATGTGGAGGTCTACCGCCGCTACCTGACCGAGAAGCTGCCGTTCGCCTTCCCGGTCAACCCCCATCTCCACACGCTGCTCGCCCAGATCATCCGCGAGCCGCGCTGGGACATGACCTACCTCGGCATGCAGATCATGGTCGAGGGCCTGGCGCTCGCCGCCTTCGGACTCATGAACTTCATGAACCCGCAGGAGCCGCTGATCCAGCAGATCACCGGCTACGTCATCCGCGACGAGGCGCGGCACGTCGCCTTCGGCGTCCTCTCGCTCGAGGAGGTGTACCGCCAGATGACGGCCGCCGAGCTCCGCGAGCGCGAGGAGTTCGTGATCGAGGCCGCGCACCTGATGCGCGACCGCCTGCTGATGGAGGAGGTGTGGGAACGGCTCGGCTACGACGTCGACGTGTGGGTCAAGTGGTCGCTCGAGACGCCCTTCATGCAGGCGTTCCGCCAGCTCCTCTTCGCCAAGATCGTGCCCAACCTGAAACGCCTCGGGCTGCTCACGCCGCGGGTGCGCGAGGCGTTCGCCAAGATCGGCGTGCTGCAGTTCGAGGACATGCCGGACTCGACGCAGGACGAGCGGGTGACGGTACCCCCGGCGCTGGCCGCGCTCTTCCCCGAGCTGGCGGCGACGGCGCCCGCGCTCTGAGCCCAGGAGGCTGTCCGAGTAACGCTCCGGCTGCGGCGAACGATCCGGGGGCTGCGAGCGGCGTGCTCGCGCCTCCCTCGTGCGGCCGCGGCGCGGAGCGCCGCGTGAGTTGGCACGCCTCCTCGGTCGGCGCTGCGCTTGCCGCTCTCGCTCCCCGGCTCGCCGTCGGTTACTCGGACAGACTCCTGTCAGCCTCCGAGGGCGAAGAGCCGCCGGGCGTTCGCCGTCGTCGCCGCGGCGACCGTCGCGAGCGGCACGCCCCGCACGGTCGCGACCGCCTCCGCGACCAGCCGCACGTGCGCCGGCTCGTTCCGCCGGCCCCGGTGGGGGACGGGCGCGAGATACGGCGCATCGGTCTCGACGAGCAGGCGGTCGAGCGGCACGGTGCGCACCGCGTCGCGCAACGCCTCGGCGTTCTTGAAGGTGACGATGCCCGCCACCGAGACCGAGAACCCGAGGTCGAGGTAGCGGCGTGCGTCGTCGCGGTCGCCGGTGAAGCAGTGGATGACGCCGCCGACCGCCGCCGCGCCTTCGGCGGCGAGGATCGCCGCCGCCTCGGCGTGCGCCTCGCGCACGTGGACGACGAGCGGCCGCCCGACCGCGCGCGCCAGCGCCACCGTGCGCGCGAAGGCGGCGCGCTGGACGGCGCGCGGGGAGCGGTCGTAGTGGAAGTCGAGCCCCGTCTCGCCGACCGCGACGATGCCCGGGCTCGCGGCCAGGCGCGTGAGCGTCGCGAAGGCGGCGTCGTCGCCGCTCGAGGCGTCGTGCGGGTGGATGCCGACCGTCGCCACGATCGCGACCGGCGCCTGCCGCCCGGCGAGCGCCACGGCCCGGAAGTTCGACTCGACGGGCCCCGTCGCGCCGACGCAGACGAGCGTGGTGACGCCGGCGGCCGCGGCGCGCGCCAGCACGGCCTCGCGGTCGGCATCGAAGTCGGGCTCGGCGAGGTGGCAGTGCGAGTCGACGAGCGCGATCGGCTCGCTCACTCGGCCGGCACCTCGACGCGCGGGAAGAGCGGCTCGGGCGGCAGCGTCCGGTGGCCCGGCGCGAAGGCCGCGCCCCAGGGCAGGTCGAGCTCCCCGAGGCGCGCCGCGGGAAGGCCGAGGAGTGTCGCCAGTCGTTCTCCCGTCTCGGGCAGGAAGGGGGCGAGCAGCTGCGCCGCCGTTCGCAGCGCCTCGCACAGCTCGTGGAGGATCGCGCCGACGCGCGGCAGCCGGCCGGGGTCCTTGGCGAGCGTGAAGGGCGCCGTCTCGACGACGTACTTGTTGGCGTGGTCGAGCGCCCGCCACACCGCTTCGAGCCCGCGGTGGAAGGCGAGGTCCGCGATGTGCACGTCGAGCTCGCGGGCCGCGGCGGCGAAGGCGGCGCGCATGGCGTGGTCGGCGGCCTCGGGCGCGAGGGGCTGCACGACGCCCCCGAAGTAGCGCTGCTGCATGGCGAGCACGCGGCTCGCGAGGTTCCCGAGCCCGTTGGCCAGGTCGCCGTTCGAGCGTGCGACGAGCGCCTCCTCGCTGAACTCGGCGTCCTGCCCGAAGGCCATCTCGCGCAGGAGATAGTAGCGGAACGCGTCCATGCCGTAGCGCGCCTTCATGTCGAGCGGCCGGACGACGTTGCCGATGCTCTTCGACATCTTCCCCTGCTGCATCTGCCAGTGGCCGTGCACGCACAGGCGGCGGTAGAGCGGCAGCCCCGCCGCCATCAGCATCGTCGGCCAGAAGACCGCGTGCGCCTTCAGGATGTCCTTGCCGATCAGGTGCTCGGCGGCGGGCCAGAGCTCGATGCGGCCGAGGTGCACGAGGGCGCTCACGTAGTTGAGGAGCGCGTCGAACCAGACGTACGTCACGTAGCGGTCGTCGAAGGGCAGCTCGATCCCCCACGAGAGCCGGCTCTTCGGACGCGAGATGCACAGGTCGCCGACCGGCTCGCGGAGGAGCGCCAGGACTTCTCGGCGGTACCCTTCCGGCACGATCAGCCCGGGGTTCGCTTCGAGAATCGCCACCAGCCGCTCCTGGTAGGCGCTCATGCGGAAGAAGTAGTTCTCCTCGGCGAGCTCCGTGGGTGCGACGCGATGATCGGGGCAGAGCCCGTCGACGAGCTCGCGCTCCTGGTAGAAGCGTTCGCAGCCGAAGCAGTAGAGGCCGCGGTAGCTGCCGAAGTAGACGTCGCCTTTCGTGTGGATGTCGGCCAGGACCTTCTGCACGAAGGCCACGTGGTAGGCATCGGTGGTGCGGATGAAGTGGTCGTAGCGAAGCCCTGCCGCGTCCCACGTGGTCCGGAAGATGCCGCTCACGCGGTCGGCGTGCTCGCGCGGCGAGACGCCCGCGGCGGCCGCCGCCTGGGCGATCTTGTCGCCGTGCTCGTCGGTGCCGGTGAGGACGAAGGCCGTCCGGCCGCGAGCGCGCCAGAAGCGGGCGAGCACGTCGGCAACGAGGGTCACGTAGGTGTGGCCGAGGTGCGGCTCGGCGTTGACGTAGAAGAGCGGCGTCGTGAGGTAGATCGGTTCGCGCGCCATGGGCCGTCCGCGATCAGGCGTCGGCGCGCCGCGTGACCAGGTCGTCGAGGCTGGCCTCGACCTCGATGCCGTCCTCGGCGCGCCGCACGACCACGGTCCGCTTGAGGATGTTCTGCCGGACGATCACCCCGTCCCCCTTCACGCACTCGACGTGGCTCCCGGGCGCCGGCAGGCCGCGCTTGAGCTCCAGATACGTCTGATACTCGTACCGCATGCAGCACTTGAGCCGACCGCACTGACCCGCGAGCTTCGATTGGTTGAGCGCGAGCCCCTGCTCCTTCACCATCTTGACGGTGACGGCCTCGAACTCCCTGAGCCACGACGAGCAGCAGAGCTCGCGCCCGCAGACGCCGAGCCCGCCGGCCACCTTGGCCTCGTCGCGCGCCCCGATCTGCTTCATCTCGACGCGCGTGCCGAGCGATTGCGCCAGCGTGCGCGCCAGCTCGCGAAAATCCACCCGATCCTCGGCGAAGAAGTAGAAGGTCGTCTTCGTCCCGTCGAACGTCCGCTCCGCCTTGACGAGCTTCATCGGGAGGCCACTGCCGCGGACGTGCTCGAGGGCCGAGCGGTACGACTCGCGCTCGCGCTGGAAGTTCTGGTCCTCTCGCCCCAGGTCACGGGCGTCCGCCTTCTTGATCACCCGTTGCAGGACGCGGGGCTTGCTGAGCGCTCGCGCCGTGACCGCGATCGTACCGAGCTCCGGCCCGCGCTCGGTCTCGACCAGGACCCGGTCGTCGCGGCGAAGGATCAGCGGACCCGGGTCGAACTCGTAGATCTTGCCGGCAGGACGGAAGCGGACTCCGACGGCCACCGGGCCGGACGCCGGGCCCACGCCTGCGTCATCCTGATCCATCACGCCGATCCATCGACGAGATCGCCCACCGTGCCGTCCCGCTCGAGCGCCCGCAGCGCGAGCAGCATGGTCTCGAGCGCAAGGACGCGGTTGGCGTTCCGTGCCAGAGCATCGATCGTATCACAGACGACCTCGAGCTGGCGAAGCAGGCGAGCGGGCTGACTGCGATCGGCGGCCGCGCGGACCGCCGCGGCCGCGTCCGGGTTGCGGCGTGGCGGATCGCCGGTGAGCGCCGTCTCGAGGACGTCGCGGTACCAGGACGCCGTGGTACCCAGCGCAGCGTCCACGGCGCCCCGCGACAGCTCCTGCGCGAGCGCCGAGAGCGCCGCGGCGTCGGCCGTACCGAGCGCGGGGAGGGCTTTCAGCACGGCCGCGCGGGCGCGGGCCTCCTCGTCCCCCGACAGCGCGACCGCCCGGCCCGGCGAGCCCTCGGCCTCGGCCGCCAGCAGGGCAGCCCGCTCGGGGGCCGCGCCCCGTGCGACCAACACCCGCGCCACGGCCTCGGGCGGCAGGGGATCCATGCGCACCGCCTGGCAGCGCGAGCGGACCGTCGGCAGCAGGAGGGCCGCCGCGGCGGCGGTCAGCAGGAGCACGGCGCTCGGGGGCGGCTCCTCGAGCGTCTTCAGCAGCGCGTTCTGAGCCGGCTCGCTGAGGCAGTGTGCGCCGTCGATGATGGCGACCTTCCGGTGCGCCATGAGCGGTTGCAGGGCGAGCCAGCGCGCGAGCTCTCGGACCTGCTCGATGCGGATGTCGCGCCGCTCCGCGTCGCGCTCCACGGTCCGGAGGTCGGGATGCGTGCCGGCCGCAACGCGGGTGCAGTGGGCGCAGGCCTGGCAGGCGTCGCCGGCGACGGGTGCGGCGCAGAGGATGCGCGCCGCGAAGGCGTCGGCGACCAGACGCTTGCCGATGCCCGGCGGGCCGCTCAGGAGGTATGCGGCGGCCAGGCGGTCCGCGGCGGCAGCGCGGCGAAGCCGCTCGATGGCCCGGCCGTGGCCGACGACGTCCGCGAATCTCACGCCGCCCTCGCGAGTCGGCGCTCGGCCTCCGCGACGATGCGGGCGCGCACCGACTCGATCGAGGCGGAGCCGTCGACCACCCAGAAGCGGGCGGGCTCGGCGGCGGCGAGGGCGCGAAAGCCTGCCCGGACGCGCTCGTGGAAGGCCAGGGACTCCCGCTCGATCCGGTCCAACTCTAACGGCGCGGCGCCCGAGGGCGCCGCGCCTCCTCGCTCGGGACTGGCGCCACGACCTTCGGGAGTGGCGCGACGACCTTCGGGACTCGCGCCACGACCTTCGGGACTGACGCGGCGAGCTTCGATGCGGTGCAGGCCTTCGGTGGCGGGGCAGTCGAGCAGGAAGGTCAGGTCCGGGACGAGGCCGCGGCGCGCCTGGGCGTCGAGCGCGCGGACAACGCTCAGGTCCAGGCCGCGGCCGTAGCCCTGGTACGCGATCGTGGAGTCCGAGAAGCGGTCCGAGAGCACGACGTGGCCCGCAGCGAGCGCCGGGCGGATCACCTCGGTGACGTGCTCGCTTCGATCGGCGCAGTAGAGGAAGAGCTCGGTGAGCGGCGCGAGCGACGGTGCCCCGGGGCCGAGCAGCAGGCGGCGGATGGCCGCCCCGGCGGGCGTCGCCCCGGGCTCACGGGTCTCGACGACCGGGTATCCGGCGGCCCGCAGGTGCTCCGCGAGGAGGCGGAGGTGGGTCGACTTGCCGGAGCCCTCGATCCCCTCGAAGGTGACGAAGAGCGCCACGGGCGTGCCTTCGTCTAACCCGCAGGCCCAGGGCCCGCAAGCGCGTCAGTCGGGCCGTTCGGTGCCGAGGACCAGACCGATGCCGTAGAGCAGCTGCTTCGCGCTGAACGGCTTGGTGATGTAGTAGTCCGCGCCGTACTTGTAGCCCGCCAGGAGATCCTCGTCCTGATCCTTGGCGGTCACCAGGATCACCGGCACGCCGGCCGTGGCGGGGTTGGCCCTCAGCCGATCGAGGACCTCCATGCCGCTCATCTGCGGCATCATGACGTCGAGCAGGACGAGATCGGGGCGCTGCTGCTCGACCGAGGCGAGCGCGCTCGGGCCGTTGTAGGCGACGCGTACCTCGAAGCCCCGGCTCAGGAGAATTTCCCGCGCGATGGTGACGTTGTCCTGGTCGTCGTCGACCACGAGGATCAGGGTGCTCACCGTCTCGTCCTCCCTAGGTTCGGGTCAGGGCTCGGGAAGAAACTGGCGCACCACCTCGCGGAGGGTCTGTGGCCGGCAAGGCTTGGGTACGTATGCATCACATCCCGCTGCGCGCGCCCGTTCCTCGTCCCCGCGCATCGCGAAGGCGGTGAGCGCGACGATCGGAATATCGGCCGAATCGGGCGCGGCCTTGATTCGCCGCGACGCCTCGAAGCCGTCGAGGCCGGGCAGGGCCAGGTCCATGATGATGAGGTCGGGCCGGTCTTCGCGGGCGGCGGCCACGGCTGCCACGCCCGTCGCCGCCTCTATGACGTCGTAGCCCTCGCGGGCGAGTACCTTGGTGACGATGCGGCGGTGGTCCGGATCGTCCTCGACCACGAGTATGCGTTTCGGCATGGACTCCGCTGGCCCCGCTATGCCAGATCCTTGACACCGAGCAGGACGGGGCGCCGCGGCAAGGGGAGCAGCCGGTCGACGCCGTCCAGGGCGGCCCGGGACTGACGGAGGCGGAGCGTGCCGTCGACCATGAGCACGGGGGCCGCGGAGCCGCCCGTCCATCCAATCCAGAGCGCGCCGCCGACCGCCAGGCTTCCGCCGGCCTGGACGCGCACACCCCCCGCCGCCACCACGAGGCCAGTAAAGTCCAAGGCGCTCCGGATGTCGAGCGTTCCGTCGACGAAGAGCAGACCTGCGCCGCTGAGCGGCGCATCGACGACCAGGTCGCCCCGAACGCGCGCCAGACCGCCGGGGAGCGTGCCCGCGAGGGGAAGCGCGCCGACGTCACCGGCCCCGGCCGCGACGAGCCGTCCGACCAGCGCGGCGAGCGGCGCGCCCGGCGCGGTGAACGGCGGCACGGTGCCGTGCGTCGCGACGTGCGACCCTTCGCCCGCCAGCCAGGCGTCGAGCGACACGGGATCGGCCGGCGCGGCGAGTGCGGCCAGCGCCGCCGCCGTGGCATCGGCCGCGTCGGTGCCGTCGACGTCGAGCGTGCCGGCGATCGTCCCCGCGGCCGGGGCTCCGCCGAGCCACAGCAGAGCCGGCACGCCGGGGGCCCGCGAGCGGCCGACGATCGCTTCGAGGCGTCGCCGGCCACCGGCGGCGGCGGCATCGACGGTGACGAGCAGGCGGGCCGGCGTCGCGGCCCCGGGCGGCCGCCGTGCGGTGGCGGAGCATCCGGCCGGTGCGACGAGCGTCCCATCGTCGGGGGTGGCGGCCACGCCATCCGGGCCGGCGAGGGCGGCGTCGAAATCCCAGCCGGGAGGGGTGGCCGCGACGAGGCCGGCGAGACAGCCGTCGGCGGCTGCGAGTGCGGCCGTGGCTGCCCGCCGGAAGCGGGCGAGGATCACCTCGGTGCGCGTCAGGTCGGCGAGCGCCGCGGTGAACGACACGGAGACGGCGAGCGCCGCGAGGGCCGCGGGCAGCGAGCTCACGCCGCGCGGGCGGCTCCTTCGGCGCACGCGCGCCGCGGTCATTCGCCGCTCCGCAGCGCGACCAGCACGGTGCGCGCCGTCGGGCCGTGGAGGGCCGTCGGGACGAGCGTCAGGTCCAGGGCGAGCGCGCGGATCCGCGCTCGATCCGCGGCGCCCAGCCCCGCGGATGGAACCGCGAAGGCCGTGCCGGCCGCGTCCAGGTAGCGGAGCCCGCACGCGCTGACGCCGTCGGCGAGGGGCAGTGACTGCCGGCCGACGATGCGGGAGAGGCGCCGGTTGGCAGCGCTGCACGCATACGCGGTCTGCTCCTCCGACGTGCCGTCGACGAGGCCGTCGCCGTCGAGGTCGGCGCCGAAGGTGACCGCGTCGGGCCGCGCCTCGACGACGCGCTCGATCCCGGCGCCCGCGGGGTCGTATCCCGCGCGGCGCGCATCGAAGGTGAAGGCCTCGACCGCCAGCTGGGCCGTATCCTCCGCCTCGCCGCGCGCGCCGGCGGCGGCGACGAGCCGCGCGCCGACCGCGACCGCCGCGGTGAGGGCGGCGAGGGCGAGGAGACCGAGCAGCGTGCCGACGAGCAGCTCGACGAGACTGGCGCCGCGCTCGGCGTTCATGGCAGAGCCTCCGTCGCGAGCGTCAGCGATCTCCACGTCCAGTCGACGCGCACGGCGAGCCGGGTCGGAGCGCCGCGGCCCTCGACCACGGACCAGGTCCGGACGAAGCGCGTGCCGTCCGCGGCCACGGGGCCATCGCTGCCGCCTGCCCGGGGTCCCACGCGCAGGGCTTCGAGTCGCTCGCCCGCCAGCGCGAGCGCCGTGGCGGTGTTCCGGGCCAGGCGGAGCCCGTCGACCGTCACCGCCGCCGTGGCGGCGAGACCCGCAAGCGCGATCCCGGCGAGCGCCGTCGCCACCACGGCCTCGACCACCGAGGAGCCGCTCCGGCCGCGGCTCACTGGACCCTCACGCGGCCGCGCTGGTTCACGATCACGCTGCGGGCGCGGGCACCCGCCGCGAGCGTGACGGTGGCGTTCTGTGCGGTACCGAGGCCGCCGAACTGGACGCGGTCGCGCGCCGGCAGGGCCGCGAAGCGGACGCCCGCCGGGAGCCAGCGCGTCTCGAGCAGCGCGCCGGCGCCGTCGCGCAGCTCGAGGACCATGCGTACGGCGTCGAGCCGGACCTCCATCGAGCCGCCGGCCGCGAGCGCCCGCCCGCGGGCCAGCCGCAGCGCGGTGGCGACGGTGCGCGCGCTGCCGGCGAGCCGTGCGCAGTCGACCAGCTCGACCATGCGTGCCGTCGCAACGCCGGCGAGAATTGCCGCCAAGGCGACACCCCCGAGCGCCTCGAGCAACGTGAACCCGCGTCGATCCGTACGCGCCTCCCCGGCACGCCGACCGGGCGGGTGGCGCGTGCGGATGCTCAGTTACCGGCGGTGTTCAGCTGATGCAAGGGGCCCAAGAGTTTGTGAATGAATCGACGGGAGGGGATTCGTTCACAGACTCCTTAGCCGACGCGCCAGGGCATCGTCAGGTCGGGCAGGTAAAGGGCGAGCATCGCGCCGAGGGCGAGGAAGGGGCCGAAGGGGATCGCCGTCCGGCGCGCCGCGCGCCGCGCGAACGGCAGGAGGGCGCGAGGTCCGAGCCGCCGCACGACCCGGCGTCCACCGCGTCCCCCGCCGCGCACCGCGATGAGCGTCATGCCGGCGAGCGACCCGGTGAGCGAGGCGACGACGAGCACGGCCGGCACGGCTTGCCAGCCGAGGAAGGCGCCGATCATCGCGAGGAGCTTCACGTCGCCGTAGCCCATGCCCTCCACGCCGGTCCAGCGCTCGTACCCCCAGGCGACGGACCACAAGAGCCCTCCGCCGACCAGCACACCGAGGAGCGCGTCGAGCGGGGCGACGCGGCCGGGGAGGAATGCGCTGGCGAGGCCCACGACGACGCCGGGCAGGCTCACCTCGTCGGGGATGAAGCGGTGGTCGAGGTCGATGAAGGTGATGAGCAGCAGCGCGGCGGAGAAAGCGAACGCCACAGCCGCCGCCGGCGTCGCCCCGAAGCGTGCGAGCGCCAGGAGCGCGAGTGCCCCCGTCGCCCCCTCGACCAGCGGGTAGCGCGCGGGGATGCGCGCCCGGCAGGCGCGACAGCGAGCCCCGAGCCACGCCCATGAGACGAGCGGCAGGTTGTCGTACCAGGCGATCGGCGTCGAGCAGCGGGGGCAGTGCGAGCCCGGGCGCACGATCGACTCGTCGGCCGGGAGCCGGTGGATGCAGACGTTCAGGAAGCTACCGATGCAGGCGCCGACGGTGAAGGCGAGCGCGAAGAGCGGCCAGTCCGCGGCCGCGGCGGCGGGGAGCAGCATCCCTGAGATGACCTGGGTCAACGGCTATCCTGGGTGGGTGGACGGGTCAAACGTGGCGCCCCAAAACAGACGGGGGACGGACCGCTGGTCCGTCCCCCGCCGATCGTGCGACTGGAGAAGGAGCTACGACACCGTCAGGTTCGGCGAACCGGCGGCGGGAGCGCTGTTCCAGGTGTAGGTCTTGTTGCCGCTGGAATGGGTGGAGACGCAGTTGAAGGTCGTGGCGGTCCCCGTGCAGGTGATCGTCACGCCGCCCGACAGCGTGAAGCCCGGCAGCGTCGTCGTGCAGGCGCTGTCGGCGCAGCTCGCATACGTGTTGTTGTCCACGAAGGACGCCTCCTCCGCCGACGCTGCGTTGCGGACGTCGGCCTCGGCGCGGGCGTTGAAGCCCCGCGTGCGGTAGGCGGCGAACTGCGGGATGGCGATGGCGGCGAGGATGCCGATGATGGCCACCACGACGAGGAGCTCGATCAGCGTGAACCCCTTCGACTTCTTCCGCTTCATCTTGGATACCTTGGCCATGCTCCGTCCTCCTCTTAGGACACTGTCAGGTTCGGCGAGCCGGCGGCGGGAGCGCTGTTCCAGGTGTAGGTCTTGTTGCCGCTGCTGTGGGTCGAGACGCAGTTGAAGGTCGTGGCGGTCCCCGTGCAGGTGATCGTCACGCCGCTCGACAGCGTGAAGCCGGGCAGCGTCGTCGCGCAGGCGCTGTTGGCGCAGCTGGCGTACGCGTTGTTGTCCACGAAGGATGCCTCTTCGGCCGTCGCCGCGTTGCGGACGTCCGCCTCCGCCCGGGCGTTGAAGCCGCGGGTGCGGTAGGCAGCGAACTGCGGGATCGCGATCGCGGCGAGAATACCGATGATCGCCACGACGACGAGCAGTTCGATCAGCGTGAAACCCTTCGACTTCTTCCGTTTCATCTTGGTAACCTTGCTCATGCTTCCTCCCCTTGGATGGCGTTGTGGGCGGCGTTGTGTGTGCGCCGTGTCTGCATCAGGCGGAGCAAGCGGGGTGCCACGCGCGCACCGCGCATGCCATGCGCCGCATCGGGCCGCGGATCGTACATCTTCGAGCACCCGCGCCCGGGCGTGCGCGACGCTCCTCGTCACGACGCGCGACGCCCTCGTTACCGAAATGACGCCGCATCACTCCATCACCGCGCCGAGCTGGAAGATCGGCAGGTACATCGAGATCACCAGGCCGCCGATCACGACGCCGAGGAAGAGGATGACCGCCGGCTCGAGCAGGGACATGAGGTTCGCCACCGTGTTGTCCACCTCGTCCTCATAGAAGTCCGCGATCTTCTGCAGCATGCTGTCGAGGGCGCCGGTCGTCTCCCCGACGGCGATCATCTGGCAGACCATGGGCGGGAATACCTTGCTCTCGGTGAGCGGCTCGGCGATCGTGCGGCCGCTCGAGATGCTGGTGCGCGCCGTGAAGATCGCCTTCTCGACCACCTTGTTGCCCGCCGTGCGGGCGGTGATGTTGAGGGCGTCGAGAATCGGGACTCCTGACGAGATGAGCGTGCCGAGCGTCCGGGTGAAGCGGGCGACTGCCGACTTCCGGATGAGCGCCCCGAAGACCGGCACCTTGAGCATCGTGCGGTCGATCGCGAAGCGGCCCTTCTCGGTGCGATAGGCCGAGCGGATCACGACGGTGGCGATGATCGGCGCGGCGATGAGGTACCAGATGTGCGCGATCGTGAATTCAGAGAGGGCCATGACGAACTCGGTGGGCGCCGGAAGCCGGTGTCCGAAGCTCTTGAAGACGTCCGCGAAGACCGGGATCACCCAGATGAGGAGGATCGTCGTGACCAGGATCGCCGCCGCCACGATGCACGACGGGTAGATCATGGCGCCCTTGATCTTGCTCTTCAGCTTGGCGGCCTTCTCGAGGTAGTTCGCCAGACGAACGAGGATCGTGTCGAGGATGCCGCCGATCTCGCCGGCCTGGACCAGGCTCGTGAAGAGGTCGCTGAAGACCTTCGGGTGCTTGCGGATCGAGTCCGCGAGCGTCGTGCCGGCCTCGACGTCGTCCTTCACCTGCCCGAGGACCTTGCGGAACGCCTTCGAGTCCGTCTGTGCGGCGAGGATGTGCAGGCACTGCATGATCGGCAGCCCGGCGTCGATCATGGTGGCGAACTGGCGCGTGAAGATGACGATGTCCCGGGTCTTCACCTCGGAGCCGATCGCCGGCATGCGGATCTCGAAGTCGAGACCCTTGCCCTTCTCCTTGATGCGCGCCGTGTTCGGCTGGATGCGCTGCGTCCGGAGACGGATGATGACGGCCTCGCGGCTCGTCGCCTCCATCTCGCCTTTGAGCGTCTCGCCCTTGGGCGAGACCCCTTGCCAGTGATAGACCGCCATCGTCCCTCCTCAGCCCGCGGCCCGGCCGAGCCGCGGCTGGCCGAGCATCGTCCGGACCTCCTCGATCTCGGTGGCGTGGCCCATCGCCTCTTCGGGGGTGATCACGTTCTGCTGCACGAGCGCGATGAGCGACTGGCTCATCGTCTGCATGCCGAACTTCGTCTGCCCCACCTGCATCTGCGAGTAGATCTGGTGGACCTTCTCCTCGCGGATGAGGTTGCGGATGGCGGCGTTCGGGATCATCACCTCGGCGGCGAGCACGCGTCCCCGCCCGTCGCGCCGCGGGATGAGCTGCTGGGAGATCACCGCCTGGAGCACGAGCGAGAGCTGGGCCCGCACCTGCGCCTGCTGGTGGGGCGGGAAGACGTCGATGATGCGGTTGATCGTCTGCACGGCGCAGTTGGTGTGCAGCGTCGAGAAGGCCAGGTGCCCGGTCTCGGCGACCACCAGCGACGCCTCGATGGTCTCGAGGTCGCGCATCTCGCCGATCAGCACGATGTCCGGGTCCTGGCGCAGCACGTGCTTGAGCGATTGCGCGAAGCTGTGCGTGTCGGAGAAGACCTCGCGCTGGTTCACCAGGCAGCTCTTGTGCACGTGCACGAACTCGATCGGGTCCTCGACCGTGACGATGTGCTCGTGCCGCTCGCGGTTGATCTTGTCGATCATCGCCGCGAGCGTCGTGCTCTTCCCGCTGCCCGTCGGCCCGGTGACCAGCACGAGCCCGCGTGGCAGCTGGGTGAGCCCGGGCACCGAGGCCGGCAGCCCGAGCTGCTGGAGCTGTGGCGTCTCGTGCGGGATCATGCGGAAGGCGCCGCCGACCGCGCCCTTCTGCAGGTAGAGGTTGCCGCGGAAGCGGCTCACGCCCTTCACGCCGAAGGAGAAGTCGAGCTCGCTGTCCTCCTCGAACTTCTTCTTCTGCGCCTCGGTGAGGAGGCTGTAGCAGAGCTGCTTCGTGTCGTTGCCGCTGAGCGGCGGGTGTGCGAGGGGCACCAGCTCGCCGTGGAGCCGGATGACCGGCGGGCTGTCGGTGGTGAGGTGGAGGTCCGACGCCTTGCGCTCGATCATCTCGCGCAGGAACGCTTCCATCGATGGCATGGCAGCCGCGAGGAGCAGGCCCCGTGCCACCCCGCCGGCCCGCCGCACCGCGTCCCCGGCGTCCGCGCAGCGTCAGCTTTGCGTCACT